>JBFGSX010000187.1:0-4252 GCA_041566495.1 Thermoplasmatota archaeon | reverse complement strand
TCTTCCAGGATCTCCTCGAAGAAGTACTCGTAGGTGCCCGATTCATTGTCGGGGATGCAGAGCTTGATGCCGGCGTTGGGGGCGCCGCTGATGGCGGGCTCCACGTCGGTCCACTTGTTGGCGTTGCCAGTGAAGATATGGAAGAGCTGGTCGACGCTCAGGTCCTTGGCAAAGTCGTTGCCCTTGTTGACGACGACGGAAAGGCCGTCAAAGGCGACCTTCCATTCGACCGGTTCAATGCCATTGGCGCGGCAGATCTCCTTTTCGGAGTCCTTCATGGCCCGGCTCATGTCTCCGAGGTCGAGGGTCGCGTCGCACAGGCCGCTGGCACCGTGGCCACTGCCCCCGCCGGCGACGTTGACGATGGCACCGGTCTTGGCGCCGAAATCTTCCGCCCAGACTTCTGCCAAGGGCAACACGGTGCTGCTGCCTTCTTGCTGAAGCGTCTCGGGGGCGGTGCAGCCGCTGAGTGCGATCACGGCGAGGGCGATTGTCGTGATGATGGAGACCTTGTTCATGGTGGGTCGGATCCGCAGGGGTCCCGCGGCAGGATAGGATGATGGTAGGCAGAAGATATAGACTATAGAGCGAGAAAGCGGCGCGTCGGCCAGTCCTCGGGCGCGCGCCTGTCCAGCGGGCCCTCGTGGAAGGGGTGTCCCGATGCTCAACTGACCGCGAGCCCTTGCTGGTCGATGCAGACCAGCTCTCGGTCGTGCAACCACGTCACCGCATCATCCAGCGCGCTGGCATCCGGAACCCGGACCTCTGCTTCATGCCAGCTCAGGGTGCCGGCGGTCCTCAGATCGCGCAACAGCCGGTAGGCGACGACGCTCACAGCGGCCACCAGCGGAAACGGCGGGGTGTTCGGGTTTCATTCCAGTCTTTGGCGAACTGGGAGAGTTGCTTGGTCTGCATGCTGTCCATGTTCCAGGACGCTTGCGGGACCATGAGGGTCACCTGCCGAAAGACCGGATTCTATTGGGTGCCCCTTCAGTGGCTGGGCTGCCAGAGGACTTCGTCGTGCTCAAGGGCGACCGCGGCTTGGCGGGCCCAGACGAAGCAAGCATCGGACAAGCGATTGAGGTATTGGAGTTCCTCGTCCCCGCAGCCTCCTTCCCGGTGCAAGTGAGCGACCAGCCGTTCCGCACGGCGGCATACGGTACGGGCCAGGTGCAGGAGGGCATTGAGGCGACTGCCGCCGGGGAGGACGAACGACTTGAGCGGCGCCAGGTCGCTGTTGGCTGCGTCCATGGTGGACTCCAAGGCCTCGATGTTGGCGGCCGTCACGCGAGGCATGGTCGGGGATTGGTCCTTGGGCATGGTGGCCAGCAGGCTGCCGAGGTTGAACAGATGGTGCTGGGTGAGTTCCAGCATGTCGTCGAGGCCAGGCAGGACGCCTGTGGCATCCAGTTCAGCCCGCACGAGCCCGATGACGCTGTTGAGTTCGTCCACGGTGCCGTAGCAGTCGATGCGCAGGTCGTCCTTGGGTACCCGTTGCCCGCCGACGAGGCCGGTGGTGCCGTTGTCGCCGGTCCGCGTATAGACACGGGAGATGCGATCGCTCACAGCCCTGGCACGGGGCTCCCCATGAAAGGTCAGCCGATGGTGACCAGGCGGCAGCGCTCTACGTCCCGCATGCGCTCCAGGGTCTCCGTGAGGGTCGTGATCCGATCAGCTGGCCCTCCGACGATGAGGACGTCCATGCAGAGCTCAGGCTCGCAATGGGTGTGCATCATGCTCAGCACCACGTCGTGGAATGCGTGGCGGGCGTCGCTGATGCGTGCTTCCTTGTCGTGTGCGTAGACGATGGTGATGCTGCCGTGGATGTGTTGGCCTACGGGCTTCGTCCGATCTTGGAGGTAGTGGCGCACTGCGGCGCGCATGTATTGACTGCGTCCCTGGTAATCACCGGCGGCAATGGCTTCGTCCATGCCTTCCACGACATCATCTGGCAGGCTGACACTCACGACGGGCATGTTAGGAGCCGATTCACACGGATTTCATAATCCTGTGGGCAGAGTTATGAACCTCATCGAGGAAATCCGGTCGTGGCCAGCCCCCTTGCATGGACTCTTGGTAGCGTCCTCCTCGTCAGTTTGATCTCCCTCGTCGGGGCTATCGGCCTGGCCAACAGCCGTCTCTTCAACCACCGGACCATGATGTTCCTGGTGGCCCTGGCAGCAGGGACACTGATCGGCGACGCCTTCCTCCATTTGCTGCCCGAGATCACCCATGGGCGGGAATTCACGCCTCGAATCGGTTGGGGCGTCATCGGGGGCTTCGTCGCCATGTTCCTCCTCGAAGCCGGCCTCCGTCTACAACACAGCCACGTGGAAGCCGTGGACACCCAGCACCATGGCCACGAACACGAGCACGCCGCTGCGATCGCCCCGTTCGGCTGGCTCAACCTCATCGGTGACGGCGTCCACAATCTCCTGGACGGCATCGTCATCGCCGCCGCCTACCTGATCGACATCCACGTCGGCATCGCCACCACCATCGCTGTCGCGGCCCACGAGATCCCCCAAGAACTGGGCGACTTCGCCGTCCTTGTAAGGTCCGGCATGGCGCCGGCCAAGGCCCTGATGCTGAACATGGCCAGTGCGTTGCTGGCCGTCATCGGTGCCGGTGCCGTCCTCGCATTGGGGTTGTCTGCGGAAGCGATCCAAGCGTTCGCCATCCCCCTCGTCATTGGTGCCTTCATCTACATCGCCGCCGCAGACCTGGTGCCGGAGCTGCACCACCACTCCAAGGGCCGTGAAGCCATCATCATCATGGTCGGCTTCCTGGCGGGCCTCCTCCTGATGGGTCTACTGCTCGACTTGGAAGGCATCCTGCCCACCGGCCACGACCATCAGTAAAGGGCTCACGCGACAAAGCGTAAGTGGGATGGGGTCCGATGAACCCCCAATGAGAGTGCTCGCCGTCTTTTGCCTGGTCACTGTTGGCTTAGCTGGATGCATCACCCAACAGGATGTCCAGCCGGACGGCGTGACCTCTGACGGCGATTTCCAAGTGGACATCGTCTTCGATGATCGCAATGTCTACTACACGGGCGACGAAGTGACGCTCCGGGCGCAGGCCGCCGGCGTTGTCGAATACCTGTGGGACATGGGTGATGGGGAAGTGCGCGAAGGCGCCAGTGTGGTCCATACCTATTGGCTCGGCGGCGACTACGACGTCCGAGTCACCGCGACTCGGGGCGACGGGGCCGTCGCCAGCGCCAGCATGACCATCACCATCGAGGACCTGTTCGGAGGTGCCACCCCCCCACCACCGCCACCCAGCGGTGATGATTCGGGCATCATCCGGGTCGATGTCATCGGAGAGGAACCGACGGAAGGTGGCGTTGTCCGCCTAGGGCTCACTGGGCCTGCAGCCCTCTCCGAACCTGGACAATGGACCGTGTGGGTGGGCGACACCGCTTACACTCGCAACTTCTCCGCCCTGCCAGACGCCGTCGACATATCCATGCCGGCAGCCGGACGCCAAGTGCTGCTCTGGCACGCCACCGTCGGCTCCAGCGATTACATGGGGGATGTAACGTTCGATGTCTGGGGCACGCCGATCGAATTCGGCGAACCCACCAGCACCCAGTGGCTCCGCCCCGGCAGCCAGACCGTGGCCGGAGGTGCCCAATGCACCACGAACTTCCTCTTCCATTACAAGTGGTACCGCTTCTTCATCGGCCGCGCCGCCCACTGCGTCGATTCAGCTGAACTGAACGCCATCTGCCAAGACGGCTCTCAGGCGAAGCTCGGCTCCAGCCAAAGCGTCCGCCGGCACGACGGCACCGGCGTCGAGACCACCCTGGCCTACAGTTCTTGGCTCACCATGACCCAGAAAGGTGGGGGCAGTTGCCCATCGAACGACTTCGCGCTCTACGAACTAGGGCCCAAGGCGCAACAGCACATGCACCCCAAGGCGCTCTTCTACGGCGGCCCGACGGCCATGGCTCCCGTTGGCGGCTACGGCACCGGGCAGACCCTGTACGGGTATGGGGCGAGCCAATTGCACGGCAACCTGGGCACCGCTTACCCCGGCCAGGACACGGTCAACAGCAAGCGAGGTCTCAGCCTCGGCGCCTCCGGCTACTACCAAGACGTCTACTTCGCCATCCCTGGCGTCCCCGGCGACTCCGGCGGTCCGGCCTTCGGCCCCGGCGGGCAGGCCCTGGGTGCGGCCAGTGTCATCTATTACGCCCCGTTCACGGGCAGCAACTCCTACACCATCATTCCCAAGGCCTTGGAAT
>JBFGSX010000186.1:0-4255 GCA_041566495.1 Thermoplasmatota archaeon | reverse complement strand
TTCGGTGATCGCCAGTTCGGTCTGCAATTCTAGGAAGTTGCGGCTGGTCTTGAGGGCGGGGTAGTTCTCGGCCACGACGAGGAGCCGCTCCAGGGCAGAGACCAGGGGGCGCTGGACGGCGGCTTGGTGAGTAGGATCGTGGGCGGCCCTGAGCGCCTGGGCGCGGGCTTTGGTGACCGCTTCGAGGACCCCCCGCTCGTGCGACATGGCGCCTTTGACGGTGGCGACGAGGTTCGGGATCAGCTCGTGGCGGCGACGGAGCTCCGTGTCGACGTTCGACCAGGATTCGTCGCAGCGGTTCTGCAACGTGACCCCTCGGTTGTAGTAGTGGATCGGCACGGCGACGAGGAGGACGACGACGATGACGAGCAGGATCCAGAGCCAGACCACGGTCGTGCAGGCCCCGAGGGGCTGACAAAGGCTGCGTTCGACAAGAGCGCGCCCTTTAACCCAGGGGACCTTCGCGCCACTGGGATGACTGAACACCAGACCACCCTGTACACGCTTCTGGCCGTGCTGGCCATCCTGGTTGCTGTGCTCATGTACAACAACTCTCGGGCGCGCCGCGAGGCCGACCGCCCGGCCGATTCGGCGGAGGACGAGCGCGGCGTGGACGACGTCTGGTTGCTCAAGTTCGTCCGCCACGAAGGCGACGTCGTCGGTGAGACCGTGGCTCGCGAAGGCGACCACTTGATCCTCAAGCAGGCGGGCGTCTTCAAGACCGTCCCGACCGCCTTGGCCACCGTGGCCGGGGACGAGATCGTCCTGCGTGGCGACATCGACTGGGACGCTGCCACGGCCGAGGGCATGCGCTGGCACGAGGCACACACCAAGGGCCACGACCCGTTGGTCACGGAGCACTTGACCCGCAGCGAGGATGTCCGCAACCCGGCGCTGAAGGTCCTGAAGGACCGCGACGAGGAAGAATGAGCCACAAGATGGTCATCGTTGCACGCAGCGACCTCAAACTGAGCAAGGGCAAGCTGGCGGCGCAGGTCGCTCACGCCGCAGTCGACTGTGCCCTCAAAGCGACCAAGTACGACAAGCGCAACTTCGATGCCTGGCACCAACTGGGCCAGAAGAAGACCGTGTTGAAGGTGGGTGGGGAGAAGGAGCTGTATCCCCTGAAGATGGCCGCCGAGAAGGCCGGCCTCAGCACGGCACTCATCACGGACGCCGGACACACCGAGATCCCGGCCGGGACCGTCACGGTGCTCGGTATCGGCCCAGGTGACGAGGCGGCAATCGACCGCGTCACGGGCCACTTGAGCCTGATGTAGGCCCCTTCTGCGGGTTTCGTAGACTTCCATTTTAGGCGTTCATTTTAGTGCCCCAAATGCCGGTCATTTTCGCTATATCGGCAGCATATTCCGAGATTCCCGCGGTTTCCGACCCCATTGTTTCCTGTGGAGAATGATATCTGCTTGTGGTTGCCTGTGAGGGCCACTCTGGATAATAGGGAACCGCGACCGAGCCTTATTGAGTCTCTGCGAATCTCGTGGTGTGATGAGATTCACCATCCTGATGCTCACGTGCGCCCTCCTGTTGGCGCCCCTGACGACGGCTGACGACAGCGCCCCTGCTGCGGACCCGACCTCCGCTGGCCAAGCCATCATCGGATTCCTGCCGGGGTTCTTGCCCATGGAAGAAGTCGTCCAAGGATTGCCCGTCCTGAAGACGGAGACCCGCGCCGACTACCTGGTGGTCGCCGCTGAGGACCTCAACGACGTCCGCGCCGCCGTCGCCAACCTCCCCGGCGTCTCTTACGTCGAAGACGACCAGATCCTCAGCACCCTGGTCGTCCCCAACGACCCTCGCTACAGCTCCCAGTACGGCCCCGAGATGATGGGCGCCCACCAAGCGTGGAGCGTCGTCGGCTACGGCAGTACCACCATCGAAGTGGCCGTCCTTGACACCGGCATCCGGGCCACCCACGAAGACCTCGCGGCCAACTACATCGGCGGCTACGACTACGTCAACAATGACGCCAACCCCAACGACGACTGCGGTCACGGCACCCACGTCAGCGGCACCGTCGCCGCCGTGACGGACAACGCCAAGGGCGTCGCCGGCATGAGCCAAGCCAGCATCATCCACCACAAGGTGCTGGGCCCGGTCGGTGGCCTGTTCAGCGTCACCTGCAGCGGCAGCAGCAGCGACATCAACGAGGCCATCATGGACGCAGCCGACGACGGCGTGCGCATCATCAGCATGAGCCTCGGTGGCGGCGGCTACTCCAACAGCGGAGACGCCGCGGTCAACTACGCCTGGAACCGCAACGTCCTGGTCGTCGCCGCATCCGGTAACGACTCCAACAGCAACTCGGTCTCCTACCCCGCCGCCTACGACAACGCCATCGCGGTCGGCGCCCTGACCAGCAGCAAGGTCCGCGCCAGTTACTCCAACGGCGGCGCCGAGCTGGAGATCACCGCTCCAGGCAGCAACGTCGAGAGCACCTACAATGGCAACGACGCCGACTACTCCAGCCTGAGCGGTACCAGCATGGCCACGCCCCACGTGGCCGGCGCCCTGGCCCTGGCCCTGAGCTGCGACCCCAGCCTCACCAACAGCCAATTGCGCACCCTGATGCAGCAGACCGCCGAAGACCTCGGTAGCAACGGTTGGGACAACATCTACGGCCACGGCCTGTTGCGCATCGACAGCCTGGTCAACGCCATCGGCACCTGCGGAGGCAGCGGCCCCGGCAACAGCGCCCCGACGGCGGGCTTCACCAGCAGCAGCAACGGCCTGACCGCCAGCTTCGACGGCTCCTCTAGCAGCGATCCGGATGGCGACGCTCTGAGCTACACCTGGGACTTCGGCGACGGCGCCAGCAGCAGCGGCGTGACCCCGAGCCACACCTATGCCAGCTCCGGCACCTACACCGTGACCCTGACCGTCAGTGACGGCAGCCTCACCGACAGTGCCAGCCTGGCCATCACCGTCAGCGGTGGTGCCCCACCCACCGGCTGCAGCAGCGGCGAATCGACCCCCGAGATCGCCGATGGAGACACCGAGAGCCTCAGCATCAGCAGCGGCCAGTGGACCTACCGCAAGGTCTGCATCCCCAGCGACGCCACCAGCCTGACCGTCACCATGGACGGCCCCGCCTGCGGCATCACTGGTTGCAGCTTCGACGCAGACCTCTACGTCCGTGACGGTGCCCAGCCCACCAGCAGCACCTACGATTGCCGCCCATACGAGTCCGGCAGCGATGAGGCCTGCACCACCAGCCCCGCCGCGGGATGGACCTTCGTCGGCGTCTACGGTTACAGCGGCAGCGGCACGGTCAGCCTGACCGTCGACCACAACGGCGCCGGCGCACCCCCCGCCAACAATGCGCCCACCGCCAGCTTCAGCAGCAACACCAACGACCTCAGTGCCTCGTTCAACGCCGGGGCCAGCAGTGACCCGGACGGCGACAGCCTCAGCTTCGCATGGGACTTCGGCGACGGCGCCACCGGCAACGGCGTCGCACCCAGCCACACCTACGCGAGCGCAGGCACCTACACAGTCACGCTGACCGTTGATGACGGGAACGGCGGCACGGACAGTGTTTCCGCCAGTGTCAGCGTCACCGCCCCACCCCCGCCGCCCGCCGGCTGCACGGGTGGCCAGGCAGTGGCCGAACTGGACGGGAGCGAATCTGTCAGTGTCGCCAGCGGCCAGTGGACGTACCGCAAGGTCTGCGTGCCCGCCGGTGCCAGCGTCTTGGAGATCGTCATGGACGGCCCCGCTTGCGGCCTCTTCGGATGCAGCTTCGATGCCGACCTGTACGTCAAGCAGAGTGGCCTGCCCAGCGGTGGCAGCTACGACTGCCGCCCATACGAATCTGGTAGTGACGAGAGCTGCTCGTTCAGCAACCCCACCGCTGGCTGGTACTACATCGGCGTGTACGGTTACTCGGGCAGCGGCAGCGTCACCCTGAGCGAGTCCAGCTAGACCGCCGTCAGACCCTCTTCCCTTCTTTTTCCCCTTTGCCCAGAGCGCTTGCGGGAACCGTCGGCAACCACACAGTGAACGTCGCGCCCGTGCCAAGAATCGCCGTGGCTTCGATGCGACCCCCATGTTGTTCCGCGATGCGCCGGCACGTGGCCAACCCCAATCCGTGGCCAGGGACCTCCACGTCCCCTCGTTCAAAGGGCAAGAACAGTCGCTCGGCTTCGGCAGGATCGAAGCCGCGACCATTGTCACGCACGACGATGCCGACCTGGCCGGTCTGCCGGGTGGCATGGACCATGATCTTGGGTGGTTC
>JBFGSX010000185.1:0-4257 GCA_041566495.1 Thermoplasmatota archaeon | reverse complement strand
TAGCGGGATTTCTCCGGGTCGAAATTGGGGATCTCCCGGAAGTAGTCGATCATGTCATCGACGGTCATGCCGATGGTGGAAAGGAAACTGGCCATGGCAAAGCGCGCATGGTGGGCGATGAGTTTGCCGTCGGCCATGTCTTGGAAGATCTGGATGATGCACGGTGGGAACGCGCCTTTGCTGATGGGGCCGAAGTCACCGGTTTGCCAGTTCTCCCGGGCCTCTGCCAATTTGGGGGCCAATGCATCGACGTAAGGCTGCAACGCGTCCCGGATCGCCGGGTGCAGGGGCTTGGCTTTCTCCTCTTCCAGTTCCCGTTGGATCTTCTGTTCCAGCGCCTCGCGGCACAGTCGCGCGACGCCAGCGTCGTCCAGGGGCACCCAGCCGTGGGCCACTGGTTTGAGGATCAGTTTCCAGTCGGGCTCCGCAGGGGCGAAGCGTAGGTAGTCAGAGAAATGGATGCGCCAAGGAGCGTCCACGTGGATGGGCAGCCGCAGAGCATCAGAGATCACCCGGATACTATCCGGGTCTTGGACCAAGGTCTCTTCGAGGCGCGCCCCTTCGGCGATGGCGTAGCGGTGGATGAGGGTCTTGTCAGCCAGCAACACGCAGAGCATGCGGGCAATGGGGACGCTGAGCATCTCTTGCATCGCGCCCCGGTCGTCCCGGACGCTGGCCGGGGGGATCCGGCGGTCCACGAGGGCCCCTTCGATGCGTGCCACGCCACGCTCCCGCACGGCCGCATAGATGCCGGAACCGAGCACTTGGTCCATGCCGGGGCCGAATTCGCGCACAGCGTCCTTCACCTCCGGCAAGAACGGATAATACGCGAGGCGGACAAGGTCCACGGAGAGCTGAGTCAAGGGGCCTACTTCAAGGGTTCAGCAGCGAAGGTAGACGCCGTATTGGCCGCTGAAGCCCCCGTAGGAGCCAGTGAAGATGACCTTGAGGCCCCAGGTGCCGGTGACCCCGGAGAGGGTCTTGGTCTCCCCTTCTTGGCCGCCGCCGTCGAAGGATTTGGTGTAGACGACGGCGCCGCTGCCATCGGTGACCTTGACTTCGACGTTGCCGGCGCCTTGGACGCCGACCGCGATCTGTGCCTTTTCGCTGCATTCGAGGCTGCGTGTTTCGCTGCCACTCATCATGCCTTGGCCTGCAATGGCGGCTTGTTGGCCGGAGCCGAAGTTGGCTCCTTGCCCGGCACAGCCGGAGAGGATGGTGATCAGGGCGATGGCGAGGATGATGTGCTTCATGGTCAGGCTCCGTGTTGGGCGGTGACGCCCATGGAGAGGGCGCCGTAGTAGTCGTCGAACGTCATCTGGATGGTCCACATGCCCGAGAGGCCACGGTTGGTGGAGACACTCTCGCTGCCGTTGCCGGTGTAGGTCTCTTGGAACACAGTGAGGCCTGCGGCGTCCTTGATGACGAGTCGGAGTTCACCTTGCTGGACCGAGCCACTGAGGCCGATCATGGCTTTGCTGGCGGTGTTCTCCCACTTGTATGTCTCCACCTTGGTCTTGTTGGTGGCCGACATGGAGTAGCCGAAGGAATCCTTGACGTTGCCCACGGATTTGTGGTCCGTGGTGCGCATTCCGTCCACTCCGATGTCGGCGCAGCCGGCGAACATCGTGGCGATGAGGAAGACGGTCAGGATTCGGGCTCCGGCCATGGTGTTCCACGAACGAAGCGTGATTTCACCTTTTTGGGCCGCTTGCCTGTTTCACGACAGGGAAGCTTCAGCAGGAAAGCGTCACGCTGGCCTTGCCTTCGCCCAAGGAGCCTTGCATCTGCAATGTCCATTGCCCGGGGGCGCCGAACAGGCTGCGTTCGTCTTCGCCGCCTTCGCCTCCCAGGTAGGTCTGGTCGAAGGCCGTGGCGCCGTCGCCGTCGAAGACCTGGACGCGCATGGATCCGGTCCGGAGCCCCATCATGGCGATGGAGAGCACGGTCTCCTGTTGGCAGTCCACATTCCCTTGGCCTTCGTAGTCCTTCGGGACGTTGCTTGCAAAGGACAGGCTTGTGGAGCCTTCGCTGTCGAAGACACAGCCTGCCATCAGGATGAGCAGGACGACCCAGATGGCCCGAGGGGCCATGGTCGGCTTAATCACTCTCGATGCGGGGGGCTAGCAGGTACGTGATGTGCCCGCCGCCGTTGGCGATGTCGAACTCGATCTTGACCGGATAGTCAGTACCGAGGTTGAGGGTGATGGCGTCGTTGCCCTTGACGACCTTGCTCATGTTGCTGAAGTAGTCGAGGGAGAACAGACTGCGGCTCTCCTCGGGGGCTTCGATCTTGATGAGGTCGTCACCAGTGAGGCGCAAGTGGACCTGGTCCGTGTCGCCGTCGGCGACGAGTTCGAAGGCGTCGCTGCGGGTGACCAAGGCGATGTGGTCGCTGACGGCTTCCGAGGCCTTGATGCCCTGTTGAAGTTCGCCGGCGCGGATGGTGACCTTGCTGGGGAGGTTCAGGTTGGGGACCTTGGGGTCGCCCATGTTGGTGGTGTCGACCAGGGCCATGCGGCGGGTGATGTGGCCGATGCTGAAGACGAGACGGTGCGCGTCTTCCTTGTATTCGAGCCCGATCTCATCGCCGGAGGACGCGAGCTTCAGGATGTCCTTGAGTTTGTCAAGGTCGATACCGATCTCCATGTCTTCACCGTGGAATTCGGTGAATGCGCCCTTGCCAAGCGAGAGATCGACCATGGCGACGTGCGCAGGATCCACGGCCTTCAGGGAGATCCCTTCGGCACTGATCTGGATCTTGGCTTCGTCCACGAGCGTCTGCACGGCGTCGAGGACCGTCTTGAGCACTTCTGCCTTGACTTTCGCCTTGAATGCGGCCATCCCTATCAGTTGGGCGAGAACCAGCCGCATCTTAAGCCTGAGCAGAGTGTTACCAATTGTTCCACTGGACGGCTTCTGGGGGTTTTCGGGGTCTTTTGGGCCCCTCCACGCCCGGACCTCAAGTCGATGGAAGGTGCTTGACAACACTAGTCCGGCCCCCGAGGCCCCGTGGCACAGACCGACAACAACCCCGTTTGAAAGCCCACCACGGCCCAAGGGGGACAAGGACCCAAGGGCACACTCACCCAGCGGCCATAGCCAAGGGTCTACCCGGCTGGGGCACGAAGTCCGAGCCAGTGATCATCCCGGAGATTCCCGCCAACGAAGTACTGCGTCTCGCATCGTTGCGCGACATGGCCATCCTGGACACGGAGCCGGAGGAAGAATTCGATCAGATCACCAAGCTCGCGGCGCAGATGTTCGAAGTGCCCATCGCACTCATCTCCCTCGTCGACGAAGATCGCCAGTGGTTCAAATCGTGCATCGGGTTGACGGTGGACGAAACCGGTCGAGACGTCTCGTTCTGTGGGCACGCCATCAATGTGGCGACACCGACCATGGTGCCCGACGCGACGAAGGACGAACGTTTTGTGGACAACCCATTGGTCACGGGAGAACCCTACATCCGATCCTACGCGGGGGTTCCGATCTACAACCCCGCTGGATTCCCCATCGGCACGTTGTGCCTCATCGACACCAAGACAAGGTCGTACACCGCAAAGGACCAAGAACGCTTGACGGCGCTGGGCCAGTGGGTGGAACTGCAGTTGCAAAAAAGGGACATCGACAGCGCGGAATCACAGGTGCACGCCGCCATGCGGCACCGATTCTGGACACTCAGCCAAGATTTGCTTTGCGTGGCCGGAGTGGATGGCTTCCTACGGGACGTCAGCCCCAGTTTCACCATCACGCTCGGCTACACAACCGAGGAACTCACGTCGAAACCGTTTCTCGACTTCGTGCACCCTGAGGACGTGGCAAGCACCATGGCGGAATTCGAGATGCTCAAGGACGGCCGACCGTCCGTCCAATTCCGGAACCGGTACATCCACAAGGACGGCCAAGCCATTTGGCTGGAATGGCTTGCTGTGCCCCACCAGGAATCAGTCTTCGCCGTGGCACGAGATGTCACGGACGTCGTCGCCATGGAAGATCGATTGGAGCGGGTCATGCAGCGCCTGCAGCAACGAAGTGCCGAACTGCGAGACTTCACCCGGATCGTCGCCCACGACTTGCGGGCACCCATCCGCAGGATCCGCCAAAGTGGAGAAGCGATTCCCGCGGCCTGCAACGTCGAGCTGACCAGCCTAGACAAGATGATCCAGGATCTCGTATCCTACGAGCACATCCTGCTCGCAGAGACACCTGAGCGGGACGTGAACCTCAAGGAGATCTGGGAGGAAGCGATCGATG
>JBFGSX010000184.1:0-4285 GCA_041566495.1 Thermoplasmatota archaeon | reverse complement strand
GACGCCCATCTCATCGGCAATGATCCAGTCGCCGTTGCGGACGGTCTGGCCGCCGCATTTGATCTCTAAGCCGATCTGGCCGTGGCCCTTTGGTTCGCCGGCGTTTGGGACGATCCAGCGGCTCCAGACAGGGAAGCCCATCTTGTTGATGTCGTCGATGTCGCGGCAAGCACCATCATTGACGAGGCCCGCGATGCCTTTGAGTTTGCAGCTCTCGGAGGCGAGTTCGCCCCAGGTGGCGGTGGCGCCGCCACGGGCATCGATGACGATGACGTCGCCGGCCTGAGCCACGTCGATGGCTTCGACGGTCTTGGCCCAGTCGCCATCAGCGGTGAACACGGTGACCGCCTTGCCCACGATGCGCTGGCCACGTTGGCGGGCGAGGATGCCGGCATCCATGGCGCCCTTGCGGTGCATAGCGTCGCTGACGTTGCTGCTGCTGCATTGCAGGAAGGCTTCCCGTAGAGCGTCCCCCGAGTAGCGGCGGAAGCGCTCGGAGGCGACGACCTCCTGGCTGGCCATGGCGTCCTTCAGTTTGCGGGCCTCGGCTTCGATGTTCTCGGCCTTGGTGAGCGCGCCCCCGACGATGAGGACACTGGCGCCGGCGGCGACGGCGGGACCGATGGTCTCGCTGTTGAGGCCACCCGCGGCCATGACAGGGATGGAGACGGCCTCGGCGAGTTCCTTGAGGATGTCCAAGGGACTGGCACCCATCATCTGGTCATCGATGCCCATGTGCAGGCAGACGTAATCGCAGCCCAGGCGTTCTGCGTCCTTGGCGCGGGCCACCTTGTCGGCGACGCTGATGAGATCCATGTAGACCTTGGCGCCGTACTTGCGAGCGGCTTTGACGGCCTCTTCGAAGGTCTCGTCGCTGGCCGCGCCCAGAATACCGATGACGTCGGCGCCTGCCTTGGCGGCGATCTCGACCTCGAAGGCACCTGTGTCCATGGTCTTCATGTCGGCGATGACGGTCTTGTCCGGAAACGCCTTCTTGAGTGCGCGGACCGCTTCCAGGCCTTCGGCCTTGATGAGCGGCGTACCGGCTTCGATCCAATCGCAGCCCCCGGCCACGGCCTCCTGGGCATATTGGAGAGCACGATCGAGGTTGACCTCGTCGAGGGCGATCTGAAGGACCGGGTGGGCCAGTCGCTGCATGAGGCCTCCCAGGGGGCACCGCCCTTCAAGCTATCCGATGCCAGGAGACGGCAACCTTCAAGCAAGAAAGGCGCCGTCGATGCCTTATGAAAGTCCAATGGGCAGTCCTGCTGCTCCTGTTGACCGGCCTGGCCGGTTGTGCCGATTCCGGCCCGATCCCTCCCGTTGAGGAGCCTGACGTACAAGATGGCCTGCAACGTGCCAGTGGGCTCGTTCCCATCGCGCCGGACCCCGCCACGTTCATCGGGACGATCGTCGACAGCCATGTCCTGCCCAGCGTCCCGAACCCCACTGGCGCCGTCGCCAGTTCCGTGGCGTTCTTCCACCAACTGCCAGAACTGCACACCGAGGCGTTCAACCTGGCACTCCTGGACCACAACGCCCTCGGGGACGGCCTCGTCGGCCCCGGCAGCGGCTTCATCGAAGTGGACGTCGTGGGCGACCTGGCCCTCGTATCGAGCATCCTCGGCAGCCGCGGCGCCACCCTCGTGGACATCAGCGACCCCAGCAACCTGGAGGTCCTGAGCCACATCTACAACCTGGACGACAACTGGGACGCCCGCATCAGCCCGGACGGCAAGTACGTCTTCCTGGGTTGCCAAGGCAGCGGCGCCTTCGACTGCACCGGCATCGACGAATCCGGCGAACAACCGGCCATCACTGGCGGTGGCCCCTGCGCCAGCATCGCCACGTGCCCCGGCGGCATCGCCGTGTTCGACATCGACGACCCCCGCAACCCCGCCTTCGAGGGCTACTTGCCCATGGGCTTCACCCACAACGTCTACACGTACATGCGGGGCGAACTGTACTACTTCCTCAGCGCCAATGGCCAAATGGGCGAATGGGACCCCGCCAGCAACAGCCTGCGCATCGCCAGCACCAACGTCACGGGTAGCCACGACATCCACGTCCAGCAACACCCATTGACCGGTGAGTGGCTGCTGTACAGCGGCGCCGGCGGCGCTGGCCACATGGGCATCTGGAACGTCGAAGATCCCTTCGAGCCCCGCCTCATCGGCTTCGTCGACCCGGCCAACCACAACGAGACCATCCCGGCCACCTGGCACGAGCAGAGCCCCATGCCTTGCCTGATCGACGGCCGCCACTACACCATCGGCGCCGGCGAGTCCGGTGGCGGCGTCGCCCAGACCGTCGCCGTCGTCGACACCACCGACCCCACCGACCCCCGCGTCGTGGGACAATGGCAACTGCCTGACGCCGAAAGCCTCAGTGGCCAAGGCATGTACCGCTACAGTGTCCACAACGTGGATGGCAACTGCGACGGGCAAGTCGCCATCGGCCACTACCACGCCGGTGTCTGGGTCTTCGACATCAGCACCCCTGAGCGCGTGGTCAACCCGGTGACGCTGGCCTACTACCAACCCCACGAGCGCCCCGTCGACGCCGGCTGGACCCCCATCACGGGCGGCCCCATCGGCGCCGTCGTCACCGCAGACATCCCCAATGTCTGGGCTGCCCAGTGGACCGAAGACGGCAAGAGCCTGATCATCCCCGACATGACCACGGGCCTGTACGCGTTGCAGCCCCTGTGGGACTTCGTCGCGGACGAGTAAGCTCGCCCCTGCCAGGCGCCGCTGCACTCTTAGCGGCGACCCGCCTGGCAGGCCACGTGCTCAAGGTCGCCCCTTCGATCCTGTCCGCTGACTTCGCCAAGCTCGGCGAGGACGTCCGCCGCATCGACGAGGCCGGCTGCGACTGGGTCCACGTCGACGTGATGGACGGCCGCTTCGTCCCGAACATCAGCATCGGCCCGATGATCGTCAAGGCGATCCGGCCCCACACCGAGAAGCACATCGATTGTCACTTGATGATCGAGGAGCCGGAGAACTATGTCGAACAGTTCGCCAAGGCTGGCGCCGACTCCATCACGGTACACGCGGAAGCAGTCCACCACCTCCACCGCATCGTCCAACAGATCAAGGCCGCCGGCTGCAAGGCAGGCATCAGCCTCAATCCCCACACCAGTGAAGAGGTGCTGAAGTACGTCATCCAAGACCTGGACCTGGTCCTCGTGATGACCGTCAACCCCGGCTTCGGTGGCCAGGCGTTCATCCCGGACGTGGTGCCCAAGATCAAGCGCATCCACCGCATGGCCAAGGAAGCCCGCAGCGAAGACCAGGAACCCTTGGAGATCCAAGTGGACGGCGGCATCAATGGCGAGACCGCACGCTTGTGCGAGAACGCCGGAGCCACGTGCGCCGTCGCAGGCTCCTTCGTGTACGGGTCGCCGGACCTCAAGGCCGCCATCCAAGCGGTCCGGGGCTCGCAGCAGACCCTCGCGCAAGGCCTTTGAGCAGCGCTGGGGCTCAGCACCACGTGCGCTGGTTGCTGGCCCTCCTCCTCGTGGCGATGCCCGTCGTCGCCCAAGCCCCGAGCGGCCTCGTCGTCGACATCGAAGAATCCACCTTCAGCTACGGCCCCGAGGATTGGAAGACCGGCTACGACGTGGACGATGCGCCCTCCTTGGCGGTGCGCGGGACCGATTGGAGCGCCACCCTCGGCGCTCGCCTCGATCTGCACATCAAGGCCGTCCCGGCCAGTGGCAATGCAGGCAATGATTGGGACTACCAAGCGTGGCTCACTGATGGCCTGGTCGAGGTCGAGGGGCTTGTCACGCCGGACCCCGCCGGGCGCTTCATGGCGCGCTTCGACATCGACGGCCAACGAGCGCTGCCCGGCGTGGACGCCATCCCCGCACTGGTGCCAGGCACCTGGACCCTGCGGGTACGTGCCACCACCGAGGATGCCTCAGGCAACACGGTGCCCGAAGGGAGTGGACAAGCGCGGATGGAGACCTCTGCGTTGTTCGCGGATTCCCCTCGACGGGGGGAGCAAGCCGTCGACGCGATCCAGGTCCCAGCATCTCTCCTGCCCCGCATCGATGCCGTTGGACCCATGGAAGTCTGGCTCAACCGCGCAGCCATCCCATCCGGCACCACGATCCATTTCCAAGCCGAGGGCACCCAGTTGGTCTGGCGAGCCTGGTGGCCAGAGGGCCTCGGCACCGACCCCACTTGGACGTCGCGAGACATCGGCGACGGCGACGGCGCCTCCACCGCCATGTTGAGCACGACCCCGGGCACTGAGCAATTGTTCATCATCACCG
>JBFGSX010000183.1:0-4294 GCA_041566495.1 Thermoplasmatota archaeon | reverse complement strand
GGATGCGACCACGGGCAACGCGTACCACGATATCGTCCGGGGGGGTGCGTCGAGCAATTCCGACCGCGTCAAATTCTCTGTCACCCTCGCCGACTTTGCAGGCAACCCAGAGGAATTCTACGTCAAAGCCGATTTCCGCAACGAGCTTGACCCACCGGGCATCACCTACTCGGTCACGGCCTCTTCTACGGGCATCGGCATTGGAGTGTACCAGTCAGTCTCCGCGGCGGGTATTTCCGGTGGACCGCGGACCTCCCAAGATGTGGGCGTGGAAATCGTGGACGACACGATCTTCTTCGATGCGCCTCGAAGCGCCATCGGGGCACCCCCGGACGGCGTCCGCCTCTTGGACCTGAGTTTCGCAACCCAGACCGCGACAACGAACAGCCCAGCGATCCACGATGACACAGGAGCCGGAAGCTACGCGCTAGGATCCACCCCGGCGATCTCCGTTCGCCTGCCCGGGTTGACCACGCCGCAGTCCGCGCCTTCCAACCCCCCTGCATCCTGTCCCGTTACGGACCCAGTGGACGCTGAAGCTCCTCACCTGGACATCACCTGTATCTGGTTCGAGAACGACGACGATTACCTGTACGTCGGCATGGCTGTTGATGACATCCCTGCCGACCCCACGGCCGCCGCACAGATTGGTTACTCCGTCCAATGGTCGCCCAGTTGGGGTAGTGACTTTGGTCAGACCTCGGGGAACTTCGTCGGCCTACGCACCTTTGCGGCCCATGACGTCCAGAACTTCTTTGCTCCCACATTCCGGTTGGAATGGCTAACGACGGATGGCACCACCAACAGTTTCGGCGACATCGCTTCCCTCGAAGGATCCGCCGATGCCACCACCGACATCATCTGGTGGATTGTGCCGGTGACCGTTCTAGCCACGGAGAGCAACACGGCTCCAACGGACGGCGACACATTGGACTCCGTAGCTGGCGAGACACTCCTGGCCGTCGACGGCACCCTCACCTGGGGGATCATCGGTGACGGCGCCTCCGCGGATGGCTACAGCTACGTATGGCAAGCGGCTCAGCCACCGCTGCACGTTGAAGCCGGTGCCTACACTGGCCTGGTCGGCGCTCCAGTCAGTCTGACCCCGACAATCAGTGGAGGCGCAGGAAACCCGCTCTGCACATGGACTTCGGCCCAGGGCACCGTCGCTGATGCAAGCGCCTGCCAAACGACCATCACTTTTGATCATCCGGGTCAGTTCTCCGCCGAGCTACAAGTCACCGATGGCGGAGAGACCAATACGGATGCGGCAACCATCAACATCAATGACGGCACGGCCGCTGCCGAACGCGTGGAACTGGCCATCGGGGGGGTTCCCATCGGCGCGGTCTCCGTAGACTCCACCGGGGGTGCCGCCCAATGGACCATGGCCGCCGACCTGTCCGGCTACGAGGGTCAGCAGACCGTCGAAGGCACCTGGTTCGATACGGCCGACAATGTGCTTGATACGCATGCTATCATTGTGACACTCTCCGGCAGCAACGATTCCGGTGCCAGCGTCACTATTACCAACCCCGATGTGGACGGCGCGGAGCTCGGCGCCCCGGCGACCTTCACCGGCGACTACGCGACCGGCTTGACTGTGGGCCAATCCCAGTCGGCGCCGCTCGTGGACGCCCCCTGGGCCCACCGCTTGCTGAACGACCACTCGTTCAAGGCATTCCAGCAATCCATGGCGTCTCTTGGTGCGCTTCTTACTGCCCCAGCCGCGGAGGGCGAACCGGGCATCCAGGTCTACTTCCCTGGCGCGGCACCTGCCGTGCCCGAATTCTTCGCGGGCCTCCCCGTCGAAGCCTTCGGTGGTGCAGAATACCAACCCATGATGCAATCCTTCGAGGATTGGGTGGCTGTCACGCCCCAATATGACGGCCCGGGCACTCCACAAGTGCTGGGTCCGGACACCATCGGCCCTGGCACCCCGCTCATGCAGCAGTACGCCAGCGGCGGTTACGTTTGCACGACGAGTTTCTTGTTCAAGGACGAAGTCCAGGGCAAGTACTTCCTGGCCACGGCGGGCCACTGCCTGACGCGGACCGATAACACATTCGTCGACACAGCCGGCGTCGGTGGCGCTGCGGACTACGTTCGCCTTTGCTACTCGTTCTGCGCGTACAATTGGGTCGGCCTCGGCACCTACGTGGAGCTGGGTTCCGGATACTACAAGGGTACCAATGGCGAGCGGATCACCGTCCCTGGCTACGACCCCATCTACTACGCTCGCCAGAGCGTTGGCGGCACTGGGCCTGGCAACGACTTCGGCATCATCGAGCTACCTCCGTTCGGGCCTGGTTTTGAGGAGACTCTGATCAACGGCTGGATGCCCTTCTGGGGCGGCCCCCAAGATACGACGTTCGCCAGCCCCGGCATCGGCACCCCGCTCGTCCACCATGGGCACGGCACGTACTACGGTCACAGCACCCAGAGTCGTGCAGCGGTCAATCTGTTCACGGACGATGATACAATCACCTACGCGGCGCTGCAATCAGGAGGGGACTCCGGAAGCAGCATCGGGACCGGCACGGTCCGTGGAGACCTCCTCGTCGGTGACCGTGCCGCCGCCACGCTCACCCATGGCCTCGGCATCGCCGGCGTCGGCTTGACCGGCTACGGAACGGCCACTACGATGGAGCGTGGCCTTGAGATGATTGAGAATGACGGCATGAGTTCCCGACACTTCGTACTGGTTACCGAAGACGAAGCCACGCCGCCGCTCTCGCAAATCCAACCTGAGGAAGCCATCGAGATCACCACCCCCACCGATGGAGCAACCGTCGACCTGAGCGCCAGCACGAATGTCCTCATCGCGGGCACTGCTGACGTGCCACCGGTTGGTGGTCCCGGCACTGCGTACCAAGATCTGTTCCTCCACCGTGACGGCTGTGGCGGCTCGGGGGCTCAACCCAACACCTTCAGCGCTGACGAGATTGCGCGTCCGGGCGGGCACTCCGGCGACGGATGTGGAAGCCTCGCGGGTCCTGCGGGTCTCGCTTTCTATCTGGCCGGGGACGATCTTCTTGTCCAGACGTACGAAGGCGCTCCCGCCACGTACGCCGTCGACAACACCCGCGACCTCGAAGTCGAGATCCACTACGAGGCGTACGTGGGGCCGGAGCCGGCAGCCTGGGTCGAGATTATCGGGACCCTTTACGTCGACGGCGTCGCCATCGCTTCCGACGGGGCCGCACAGCAAGCAGCCACCGAAGGCGTCCTTGCCTGGGCCATCGACCTGCCGGACACGTTCACCGGCTTCACCGCGAGCTCCTCGTGGCAATTTGAAATCCAGATCGTCATGGCGGCTGGCCCCATCTACATCACCGATGCAGGAGACACCAAGATCCGCCTGCCGTTGTCTGGCGAAGTCGCCAGCCCGTACGAGGTGCAGGTCTCCATCGACGACGCATCCTTTGGCAACCCGATCCTCGCGACCGGTGCCGAAACCTGGAGCGCCGCATGGGATGCCAGCCAGGCAGCCCCAGGTGGCCACACGATCTACGCGCGTATCCTCGAGAACGGTGTCATGGTGCCAGACGGCTCCACCAGCATCGATGTCACGGTGACCGGCAGCAACCAACCGGTGCCCCCGACCGCCTCGTACACCTGGACGAGTGATGGTCTTGCCTTCACGGGTACGGATACGTCGGACCACGGCACCTCGCCCATCGGTGATTGGTTCTGGGATTTCGGCGACGGCAACGTCGCCCATACCCAGCACGCCACCCATGTGTACTCGGACGAAGGCGTCTACCCGGTCACCTTGATGGTGATGTCTGCGGACGGCACTGACACCGTCACCCAACAAGTCCGCATCGACCACAACGCCGACTCGTACCTCGTCCAGGTGAAGCTCGAAGGCCTCGGAGGCTTCGATTGGACCGGCGTCAAGACCGGCGCTTGGGGCGGTGCAGGTAGCTGGTCCTACGACTGGTCTCCCAGCGATGCCGGCGGCGACTACGTGCTGCACGCCCGCGTCCTGCACGACGGCGTGGAGGTCGCTTCCGACATGCGCGCCTTCAGCGCACCTAGTCTCAACAAGGAACCTGTCCTGACGGGCCCGGCTACGGCAGGAGGCCCTGAAGGAGAGGAATTGACATTCGAAGTGACCGCCAGTGACCCCGATGGTGACGCCGTGACGATCACTGCTTCTGGCCTCCCGCCCGGAGCCAACTTCGCGGGTACTACGTTCGCTTGGACCCCGGGCCACGAGGCGGAAGGTGAATACATCGTCAACTTCGCGGCCACGGATGGCAACGGCGGCTCCGATTCCTTGGACGTC
>JBFGSX010000182.1:0-4321 GCA_041566495.1 Thermoplasmatota archaeon | reverse complement strand
AGCACCAACCCGGTCATCGGTCGCGTCCACAAGACCCTCTACTCTCCTCACGAGTCCGGCTCCCACGCGGACATGTTCAACTTCCCACTCTGTGACGGCCTGAAGTGGACGGACACGTTCTTCGCCACCCGGTTCGACTTCACCGCTCGCTCCGCGACCCTCACGCTGCCGGATGGCAGCAAGGATGCTGGTTTCATCATCACCGGCCTCGCCGCTGACGGCTCCAAGGAAGTCCACACCTACAGTCCCAAAGCCAAGTGGTTCACCAAGATCGACCTAGACCGCGCCGACGGCTTCGAGGTCGACATGGAAATGACCGGCTACGGCAGCGGCGCCCGAGGCCCCGCGTACTTCCTGCGCGGCCAGCAAGACGAAGCCCTCCCCCTCGGCCGCACCCCCACCACGAAGAGCAACTTCGTGGAGCGCGGCCCCGGCAACGAAGGCAGCTACGATTACCTCGGAGCCTCCCTTGACCTGACCCGCCACTCCGGTAGCGGCAAGGTCGAACTGCAACTCATCGGCCCCGACGGGGCCATCCACGCCTGCGTCGGTCTCGATGGTGATGGGCTCGGTGGCGCCACGGCGTGCCCCCCGCCGCCCCAGGTCGTCAGCGTGCCGTTCCAGGAAGGCCGTTGGGAAGTGCGCTTGGCCATGCCCGTGGTGGGCAGCGAAGCCAGCGCGGATGCACTCGTCGTATCGGTCTACGACCGTAGCGGCAGCGTCTGAGCCTACGGCCGGTCCAAGTCGACGGCGGTGCCGTCTTCCCGTAGGATGCGGCCACGGGGTCCAGGGTGGACCTTCTGCTGGGTCTCCGGGTCTCGGGCTCCTTGCCAGAAGCGATCGAACCAGGCACTGAAGACCTGGGGTTCGTCCCGGTTGGCCACCATCTCGTCGTAGGCGCGGCGGGTCGAATTGTCTGTGGCGAAGCGCTTCAGGTCCTCGATCTCGATCTTGATGGTCGGCCCCTTGTGGCCGAGTTGGGCTTTGCGGATCCAGTAGTATCCAAGCGCGAGGCCGAAGATGAGGCCCCCCAAGTGGGCTGCGTATGCGACCCCACCTAGGGCACCCGTGGCGGTCGAGACCGCTTGGAGGCCGATTTGGATGAGTGCAAACAGCACCGCCCATGTGATGACCCGCATCTTGGCAAAGAAGATGATCGGGCCAGGAATCGGTAGGCGCATGACCATGCTGGGGAATGCTCCTGCAAAGGCCCCGGTGATGCCCGCAACGGCGCCGGACGCGCCCAGCAACAGCATGGGCTGACCGAAGTTGGTCACCAGTTGTGCCAACGCGGCGAAGATGCCGGTCGCTATGTAGATGATGACCAATCGACGGGGGCCGATCAGGTCCTCGAAGACCAATGCGAAGACCAGCAGGATGAACATGTTCCCGATCAGGTGCATCAGGTCAGCGTGCACCCACATGCTCGTGACCACTTGCAGGAACCCAAGGGGCTCCAGGGCGTACAGGCGCTCGGCACACAGAGCCAGTTCATTGTGGGTGGTGGGCCGCAGGTAGGGCGATCCTGTGCACTGGTCGACGCCAGCGCCACCGAAGCTCGTCAAGACGTGGACAAACAGGTTGGACAACGCCAGGGCCCCGACGGCCAGGAAACGGCGCGTCCAGGCGATCGTCAGCGCCGCGATGATGGCGACGATGGCGACGATAGAGACCACGGAGAGCATCGGTATGCAGTAGCGACCAGCAACGCCACCAAAAGGATTGGCAGTGGACTTGGGGACCATTGCCCGAGCAGACCACAGCTTCGCCAGTCGTCCTCGAACACCATGGCGTAGTAATCGGCGACCCCAGCGTGGTCGACCAGAACGCCCACTTCCCGGTTGGCACTGCGACTGAAGTGGTTGCCGTTCATCGACCCCACGTACACCACGTCGTCAGCGATGACGCCCTTGTTGTGGAGCACCATGTCGCCCCGTTGGAACGTGCAGGTGGCCACTCCGTCGGCGGGCAAGCCCGCCATCGCTTCTTCGTTGCCGGTGTCATCGGAGCGGAACGGTGCCGCCACTTGCACCCGGGCGTCCACTTGACGGCGCCCAGCATCTCGCAGCCCATCTCGCAGCCCATCCGATGCACTCCAGCCCAGTTCGTTCTGGGCGCCACTGCGGAAATCCAATTGCTGCACCCAGACCCGTTCCTCCGCTTCGGCCATCACGGCGAACAACGGGTTCTTGGCGGGGTCATAGGTGTGCTCCGGGCTGATCAACGGCGTGACCTGGATGGGTCCGGCAAAGTGCTTGGCTTGGAACATCGGCCGATAGAATCCCGAGGGGACCGAGAATCGAGGAGGTGCCTCGAACGTCGGATCATACGTGGCCAAGTCAAATGGCAAGGTGTCCCAGGCCCGGCGATCATCGTGCATCCACGTGGCAAACCAATGGGCCGCTTCCACGTCGTGCAAGATGATACCCCAGCCCCGGTTGCCCCAGGACGGATCCACCGGGACGCCGCTTGCCACCCAGTTCTCTGATTGCACCGCCACGGCGCCATCCACGACGGCGACCTTGAGGTGGTGGTTGCGGTAGCGGTCATCTTGGGCCACCCACGCGACCCCTCCCGCGCGCTCGATGCGTTGCAGGTTGGCAGCGGTCTGATGGCGGGCACGGTCGTCCTGGCCCACGGGCCTCGCCTGCACCAAGACTTGGACGTCCACGCCTCGGTTGGCGGCGGCCACCAGTACGTCCGTCAGTTCCTGGCTCCTCAGGTCATAGACATGGACGTGGATGCGTTGCGTGGCCCCATCCATGAGGTCTACGAGGGTGCGGTAACTGTTGTCTGGAGATACGTACGCCGTCACGGAATCGACACTGAAACTGACTGGCCGAATCTCTGATTGGCCCACCCGATGAGGGCGCGGAGAGCGCCAATCATCCGCCGTGTCCGTATCCAGCCAGGGGCCCTCCGGCCAGCCTTGCCTCGTATGGATCAGGTCCGCGGAGTTGAACGACAGGATGCCCCAAGCCGGGGTGGTCTTGTCACCGTACAGGAACTCATCCCGGGTCACCCCCTGGTCGTCGATGAGCCACAATTGGTCCCCATCGTTGCCCAAGCGGATCGCCTCCCCGTATTGGGCCATGGCCTGGGGTCCGCCTCGGTCTGCCCAAAGGGACCAGTTGCCCACGAACCAGGTGGGGGTCGACGTCAAGGTCATCTGGGGTAACGGGAAGGTCTCTTCCCCGTCCGTCACGCTCCAACCGATGATCTCCGTTGGTTCATGGGCGGCAAGGGCGAACGCCTCGTCCGCTGGGATGGCCCCGGACAGATCGGGTACGACCCCCACGATGATCTGGCCAGCGGCCCCGGGGACCAGAAGCAATGCGATGAGCAACCAGCGCACAGAGCGTGAGATGGTCCGGGGCCCTTAAGGCAAAGCGTTCAAGGATGGGTCTGGGGTCGGCAGACCTCGGCAGGGCGGCGTCCTTCGCTGCTCGGCCACCACAGGGACGCGTAGTCTAGCTTGGATAAGGCACTGGCCTCCTAAGCCAGCGGTCGAGGGTTCGAATCCCTTCGCGTCCGCTCACTTCGTTCGCGAACGCGAAGGTCAGGCCGCTTCGCGGCCACCTCGCAGCTGAAGCTGCGAGGACCCTTCGCGTCCGTCGCTTTTTGTGTCGGCGCGACGGGGACGTCCGGCTGCTTCGCGGCCGTCTTGCGGCTGAGCCTGGGAGGACCCTTCGCGTCCGTCACGTCTGTGTTCGGTGGAACGGGGACGTCATGCGGCCTCGCGGCTACCTCGCAGCTGAGGCTGCGAGGACCCTTCGCGTCCGTCGCTTTGTTCGCGGAATAGGACCTTGGCCCGCTTCGGGGCCACCCAAAAGGCCGGCTCAGGCTCGGTGACGGTCCACTTGGCTCCATTCGCGCAGCCCGATGCCAGAGGCCAACAACAGAGGTGGCGCCAGTGCGAAGACGAGGAACGCCATGTCCGTGCCCCCGATGGCCAGACGCCACGGGATGGCGGCCAAGAGGCAAGCAGCGACGACGAGCAGACCAAGGACCTTGGATTCCATGCCCCCGTCATCCGGGCCTGTGCCTTTAGAAGAGGCTCCAGAAAATCGCGAGAATCACGAGCCGACACCCTGAAAGGGCGGGCCCCTGTGGAACCCCTATGCGCCTCATGGTGGTCGTTGCCCTCCTGTTGAGCGGGTGCGTGACGGAGTTGTTGAGCACCTCGCAAGTCACCGCGCGTACGCTGGCATGCGAGGTCTTCGACGGCGAGACCTCCGTCCGCATCATCCACCACGGGGAGGTCCCTGAGATCGACGCGCCCATGGCTGCATGGATCACGGAGATCCGGACGGTCACGGGT
>JBFGSX010000181.1:0-4342 GCA_041566495.1 Thermoplasmatota archaeon | reverse complement strand
CTTCTCGATGTCGTGCCCTGGACTCGCGGTCAGGCCCAGGCGGCGATGACCCTTGGCGGTGGCGCGCAAGGTGTCGCCGATGAAGCTGTATGGGTACTCGCCGACGGCCCGGTGGCACTCATCGTAGACCACCCATTCGGGCATCGGGTGGATGCGGCTTGCCAGGAGGTCGTTGTGGATGACCTGCGGGGTCGCGACAACGATGCCTTCGGTCTGGTACGCGGCTTGCCGCTTCTCCGGGGTCACGTTGCCCGTGAGGGCGTGGATCTCGCCGCCCCACTCGGGCGCCAGGACCTCCTGCAGGAACGCCGCGTGCTGGTCTACGAGGGGCCGGGTGGGTGCCATGAGCAGGATGCGCCGGGCCCCCGCGTGCCAGGCATCAGCGATGGTGAGCAGGGCGACGATGGTCTTGCCCATGCCCGTTGGCAAGACGACGAGGGTGTCTTTCTGGCCGGCGATACGTGCAAGGTTGGCCTGGTATCCTCTGAACTGCACCGCGTCGGGCTTCAGGACAGGATGCTGGATCGCCAGCGCCACAACACGACCACCCCGCCGTCCCTCTTGAAGGGGACGGGGACGTCAGTGAAACCGCAGGGGCAGTTCAAGCAGCCAAGCGGGATCGGGTTGGCGGTCCCCCGCCTCGATCTCTTCGACGATCCGTACGATGGCCGCGTTCACTGGTACGTCGAGGTCTGCTTCCCGTGCGGCTGCGACGATGAAGCCGTTGAGTTGGGGAATCTCCGTACGCCGTCCGCGCTCCAGGCTCTGCAGGCTGCTGCTCCGTTGGCGACGGAATTTGGCGCCCATGACGCGCAAAATCAGGTGGCTTTTGGCGATGCTGAGCTTGTTGGGGCGCTTCACAGCGACGAGCCGAGGGGTGAAGCCCGCCACCCGCTCGAACGCCACATCGTGGGCCAGGCCCGCCTCGTGGCCTTCGCTGACCACGTGGACGAGTGCCGTACGGGCCAGCCGATTGTCGAGCAACTGCCCCAGGTTCTGGCCGGTGAGGACCCCAAGTCCTGTGATGGCACTATTCAGGCAGAGCTTGGTCCACTTGACGCCGAGCATGTTTCGGTGGATCTGGGTGGGCACCACATCCACCATCAGCCGGCCGGCCAGCTCCGCCGGGGTCGCTGCCTCCATGCGCCCGTCGGGCCAGGGGCCGATGATGAAGGTCCCGTCGGCGGTCTGTTCGCTGCGACCCGGGGCCAGCAGTGTGGCGGGAAGGGCGACTGTGCACTCCAACCGGTCCATGGCGATGCGCGCCAATTCGTCCCCGATGATGCCGTTCTGGAGCGCGATGACCACCCCGTCTGCCGCCAGGCAGGGAAGCCACTTCTGGAGCGCCTTCTCGGCGTCCTCGCACTTGGTGGCCAGGACCAAGGCGTCGTAGGGGCCGGCTCGGGCTGGAGACGTCACCATGGGGATGGCCGCTTTCTGCACGTTGCCCTGAGGATCGATGGCCTCCCAGACTTCTGGCAGGGCCTTCGCACTGGCAGCGTTTCGAGCTGCTGCATCCACCCTGTGGCCCGCGTTCTTGAGGCGGACGGCCACAATCACACCGAGGGCACCGGGGCCGATGACGAGCACGCGTCGCTCCATGCCAACGCAGAATCGGGTGGTGACAATACCCCTTCGCTTCGCGTGAAACCCTAAAAGCCCCCACCTTTGGCACAAGTCTCACGAGTGTGGTTTCACCCATCCCGCGGTGGGTGCCATGCATTAGGTGGTCATGTCCGACATGCAGCAGATGCCCGTCCAACTCACAGTCCAGGATAGCCAACTCGCAGCGAAGTGGGACTCGTTCCTGCAAGACTACGCCAAGGCCCAGGTCCAGCAAGCAGCGTTGGCCTACCCCGACATCCGGGCGGTCGAAGTGCCGTTCAAGCACATCGAGCTGCGCGACCCAGAACTGGCAGACTACATCCTACAACGCCCCCAGCACAGCCTGCGGGTCGGCGAATCGGCGCTTTACCAGGTGGACGTCACGGTGGAGCCGAAGCCCCGCCTGCGCCTTCGCATCACGGGCCTCCCGGAGTCCTGCCGCACCATTCCGAGGCAGCTGCGTGCCGAGCACCTTGGTCGGCTGCTGGCTGTCGAGGGCCTCGTCAAGAAGGTCACCGAAGTGCGTCCTCAGATGCTCGAAGCAGCCTTCGAATGCAAGTCCTGTGGCAACCTCGTGCATGCCCTGCAAGAGGAGGAGCTCCTGGCCGAGCCGGTGATGTGCGATGCCTGCGAGAAGAACGGCAACATCTGGCGCCTTCGCGAAGAGATGAGCCGCTTCGTCGACCACCAGAAGGTCGAGATCCAAGAGACCCCTGAGGGTCTGCGGGGCGGGTCCCAGCCAGAACGTCTTACCATCCACTTGCGGGACGACCTGGTGCACGCTGTCGCACCCGGCGACCGCATCCGCATGAACGGCGTCCTGACCACCGAGGCCCGTCGCCAAGGCAGTCAGAAGAAGGTGGAGTTCAACAAGGTCCTGGACGCCAACAGCGTCGAGCACCAAGAACGCCAGTTCGAGGAGATCGAGCTCACCGAGGAAGACGAGGAGCGGATCCTAGAACTCTCCAAGGACCCCCAACTCTACGACCGTTTCCGCGGCAGCTTTGCGCCGACGATCTTCGGCATGGAACTCGAGAAGGATGCCTTGATCATGGCGCTTTTCGGGGGCGTCGCCAAGCACTACAAAGATGGCAGCCGGACGCGTGGGGACATCCACATCCTCATGGTCGGTGACCCTGGTGTGGCCAAGTCGCAATTGATCCGCTACCTGGCCAAACTCGCGCCGCGGAGTGTCTTCACCAGCGGTAAGAGCGCCAGCGCGGCGGGTCTTACGGCCGCCGCGGTCAAAGACGAGTTCGGGGAAGGCCAATGGACCCTGGAAGCCGGTGCACTTGTGCTCGCGGACCAAGGCATCGCCTGTATCGACGAATTGGACAAGATGTCCACCCAGGACCAGTCTTCGATGCACCAGGCGATGGAACAGCAAGAGATCAGCATCGCCAAGGCCGGCATCTCGGCCACCCTGAAGTCCCGTTGCGCGGTCGTAGGCGCGGCCAACCCCAAACTAGGGCGTTTCGACGAATACGAGCCCCTGCACGCGCAGATCAACATGCCTCCCGCCCTGTTGTCCCGTTTTGATCTGATCTTCAGCCTGTTGGACAAGCCCACGCGGGACAAGGACAACATGCTCGCGGCGCACATCCTGCGGACCCACCAGGCTGGTGAGGTACGTGAGCACCGCATGGCCAACCCCATGGGCGCCTACACCATCGACGACGAGGAGTCGCTAATGCGCAAGGTCGAACCCGACCTGGACGCGGACTTCCTGCGCAAGTACGTCGCCTATGCCAAGCGCCACGTGCTGCCCGTCCTCACCGACGAGGCGGTGCAACGCATCCGCGAATACTACGTCGATCTGCGTAACAGTGGGGATGGCGGTCTGCCGTTCACGGCCCGTCAGTTGGAAGCGTTCGTGCGCCTGGCCGAGGCCAGCGCCCGCATCCGCCTGAGCCAAGAGGCGACGATCTTCGACGCCAACAGAGCCATCCACATCGTGGAATACTACCTGAAGAGCGTCGGCATGGACCGTGAGACCGGCAAGTTCGACATCGACGTCATCACCACCGGCGTCAGCGCCAGCCAACACGACCGGGTCCGCAGCATCCAAGACATCCTGCGACGCCTTGCCAAGGAGAGCAAGAACGGCTACGCCCGGGAAGAGGACATCATCGAGGAAGCCCAACGGGAGAACATCGATGCCGAGGCCACCCGCAAGGCACTGCAGACCCTGAAGCGCAACAACTCGGTCTACGCAAAGGGTGGCAGCGGCACCTATGCACCCCTGAGCCCATAGCAACACACAAATGCAGGGACGAGCCAGGGGGGCATAGGCATGTTCGCGGTGCGAAACTACCAGCAGGGTGTCCAACGTCTCCTCGCCGCTTGCGACGAGGAGTTGCTCGGGCAGCGCTACGCCGAGGGCCGCTTCAGGCTTGACGTCAAGACAGAGTTCTACGACGGCATGCGGGTTGATGAAGAGACCCTCAAGACCATGATGCGCCAGTGCACCATGGCCAACCTCGTCGGTCCCGCGACCGTCGCCGCAGCCGTGGACCTAGGCTTGATCGAGACCGCCAACGTGCTGCACGTCGAAGGCGTGCCACACGCACAGATGCTCGTGATGCTCCCATGATGTGCGTCGAATGCGGCAAGGACGCCCCCGGTCTCATCGACGGCGCCTGTGCCGATTGCTTCACTAGCAACAACAAACTGCTCACCATTCCCGACGTCGTCCACGTGGAGATCTGCGCCCATTGCGGCGCCCGCCACGAAGGTG
>JBFGSX010000180.1:0-4367 GCA_041566495.1 Thermoplasmatota archaeon | reverse complement strand
TCGTGGGCCTCTTGGGGTTGGCAATGGGGGATCATGGTGCACCTCGTGGCGCCGGCTCGCAGGCCAGCACCCTGTATGGGTCGGCCAGTCCTCAATCCATCATGAAAGCAAAGGTTGGGGCCGTCGCCGAGGGAACCCATGGCCTGGTCGGCCGATCAAAGGGAGGGGGAAGGGGAAGAGGAGACTCCGAGGCGCTTACTGGTCCGGGGCGCCGTCGTTGGAGAATTGCCAGCTGTCACTGGGCGCCGTCCGGAAGAAGACGTGCGTGTAGATGGTGAACGGCTGCTGGATGGTGGCGCCGACACCCTTGGCGCACATGGTGCCGCCGTGGATGGGGTTCGGGATACCGCAGACGGGCACCGGGGGGGCGGTGCCGGGGTATTCGAAGTTGAACACGCGCTGGATCAGGCTGCCCGCGTATCGGGAGCCATTGATCTGGAGGGCGTCCGCCTTGATGACGAGGGGGCTGACGCCTTGGGCGTCGTCCCCGATCTCGCCGCCGTCGGAGACGTCGGCTTCGAGAGTGAACATCATGGCGTCACCGGCGGGCTGGGTGCTCTCCCAGACCATCTCGGACTGGATGAAGTCCGGGGCGGGGCCCAGGCCTTCGTAGGTGGTCATGAAGTTGTCACGCATCAGGCCGCCGGGGTTGGCGACGCCGCAAGCGGCGATACGGTATGCGGGGCTGCTGAAGCTGCAGTCCAGGTAGCCGTTGAAGACCAGGGGTTGGATGAAGGGCAGTTCGGAGGGGTCGGGGGTCAATTGGACCTGGACCACGGCGGGTTGCTTTTCGCCGGCGACCACGTTGACTTGCAGGCGAGCAGCGGCGTAGCCCTTCTTGTCGACGACGATCTCGGTGAAGCCGGGTTCGAGGTTCTGGAACGCGAAGGCACCGTTCTGGGTGGTCGTCGCGGTCTGTTCCTTGTCACCCAGCAGGGTCACGAGCGCATCGGCGATGGGCACGATGGCGTTGTCTACGACGACGCCGCGGATGACGCCAAGGTCGTCGCGCTGGTTGTCTTCATCGACGAGGCCGTCGAAGGTGTCGTCTTCCTCAGGGGCCGGGGCGCTTTCTGCGCAGCCGGCGAGGCCGACGAGGAGCATACACAGGGCAAGGAGGATTGTTCGAACGTTCATACGGACCAAGGTCGGACCCTCAGTGTTAGGACATAAGTGTTATTGGCCGCGAGATGGCCGGCCCCGATGATTGGTATTTGAACATTGTCCGAAGGGGGTTTTGACGCGGAAACCGGAGGTTGGGGTATGCAATCCCGCCGTTTGGTGGGCATCCTGCTGGGTCTGCTGGCTCTCACGGCCTCCAGTCTGCTGGTTGCCGAGGTGGCCTTGTTCGGCACGCCGGGCATCGTCACTGTCCTCGTTGCCGCAGTCTTGGTCGGAAGCGCCGCCGCGTGGCCCGTGGCCAGCCGCGGCCAACCTGCCATGGTGGGGCCATCGTGCCGTGAATGTGGCTACCCGTCTAGTGCCAGCATCGATCTCGCCTTCTGCATCCATTGCGGATCGACCAAGGTGTGGCAGGTCGTCGGACGCCACCACAGTTGAGGCATTACGCGCGAAGCTCGAGGATTCTACGAGCGCAGCTCGTAAATGATGTCGCGGAGGCCGTGCTGGACGGTGTCTGCCAAGTGTAGCATCGCGTAGATGCCCGCGATGCCGATATGCATCCAAGCGTCTGCCGCCTCTCCGGCTGCCTCGAGGTGCTCGGTGGCGCGTTCCTGGAAGGCCATGGGGGTCGGACTGGGGGCCGCCCCATAAACCCCGTCGGCCAGCGCCACCTTGGTCGTCGGGCATTGCTGGCCTTGCGGTAGCTGGTCGCCTAGCGGTCCGGCTAGGTGCGCGGTTCAGTTGAGGATGCCCATCTCGGTGAGCTTCTCGGGCAAGTAGGTGTCCGTGACGAAGTCCAGACCATACTTGGCCAGGGCCTGTTGTTCACTCTTCTTGCCGAGTTGCAGTTGGTACTGGATCTCGCCGCGCCAGAAGTCGTCATCGAAGCGCGGGTCGTCCAACTCCGACTTCAGGGCAGCCACGTCCTTGTCCGTCAGTTTGTCGCTCGGAAGATCGTAGTTGACGATGTCGCTGGGCGTGATGCCCAGGTACTGGGCCGTCGGCGTCGCCAGGTACTCGGAGATGTGGGCGGTCTTGATGGCGCCGTACGCGACGGAACCGAAGATACGGTACGACCAAGGGTCGCCGTCAGTGAAGACGACCACGGGCAGGCCGGCTTCTTCGTTCAGGCGCTTGAGGAGGCGACGGGTCGAGCGGGCCGGCTGACCCTTCAGGTGCACGAGGCCACAGTTGGCGGACTTGTCGAAACCGTTCTCGGCCAGACGGGCGAACATACCACCGGTCTCGATGGCGATGATGAAGTCGACGTTGACGTCCTTGAACTTCACCTTGTCCGGTTCGACGTTGTAGGGGATGTTGTATCCAGAGTCACCCACGTCGTCCTGGCAGTGCATGGTGCGCTTGGTGCCGGTGCGGGTCGTCTCGACGACCTTCAGGTCACCGATCATGGCCGCGCCGTTCTCTTCAGGCCGGAGCTTGAAGTCTTCGCGCATGTTGCCGGTCATGACCTCAAGGTCCTCGGCCAAGCCGTCCGATTCGGCCTGGTCGTTGAACTTGCCCATGTCCCAGCCCTCGGAGATGTAGTACATCTCACGAAGGGTGGAGGACTTGTTGTCCCGCACCATGTCCTTGATGAATTCGGACATGTACATCGTACGGAGCAGCATGTAGGCACCGTCCGTCTTCATGGCGGACCGGGTCGTCATGCTGGTGCCGTACTTCCACACCCGGTGCATGTCGTCGAAGACGATGTTGCTCTTGGTGCGGCTACTGAGCTGAAGCTCCGGGATGTTACCGGACTTCAGGTTGCCATAGATCTGATTCGCGATGCCATCCATCGCCTTGCGGGCGGATGCTTCGCGCTGTGCCTTGGTAAGGGGCTTGGTCGTCATGCGTCATCGCCTCCGCGCCAGGGATCGGCGCCTACGACGTGGATGTCATTGATGCCGTCCACGTATGCCTCGAGGTTGTCGAGGCCGCCTTTCTCGATGCCGCCCATCTGCAGGGAGATCTCTGCCACTTCGGCGGGCTTCATGGTGGGCATCTCCCACATCACGTAGCGCTCGTGGACGGCCTTGGGTTCGGGGTCGGCCTCGACGAACACGGAGTTGTCTGGGACGACCATGTAGAGCTTGAACTTCTGCGCCTTCTGCTTGTAGTTCGTGATCTGGACCGTCGCCTTGCCCACGTATGCCTGCTTGGGCTTCGGGGGCTCGATGAACGCTTGGACCGCGTCGTCTTCGCCTTCAAGGCTGGAGTCTTCGTCGAAGGCATCGAGGGTGCCTCCGGCGCCCTTGGCGATCGTGGCCTTGGAGACCGCGCCACTGTCGGCATTGGCAGCGTGGGCGGCGTCGATCTCCCGCTGGTTGAGGATCTGGCCTTCCAGCTTCGTGTACTCGGTGGTCGGATCCTCGATCCACACCACGTCCATGATCTTGCAGACGATGGGTGCCAGGTCCACTTCGGGTTTCTGCAGCATCGCCGCGGCCTTCTTGTTGATCTCGGGAAGGATCTTCGTGACGAGGTCGAACTTCTCGCTGACCTTCTTGCGCTTCTCCTTCTTCTTCAAGTGGCGTCCGCGGCCACGGGCGGCTTCTTGCAAAGCCAACTTGAGTTCCTTGTGGATCTCTTCCATCGGAGCGATGGCTTCCTTGGCTTCACTGGTGAACGGCACCTTGGTGGATGCCACGTGGACGAGGATGATGGCGGGCCCGACAGGGATGCCCTTGCCGCCCCGCTGCTCGAGACCGTAGCGGCGCCAGTCGACATCCTGGATGCCGAGGGTGCCTTCACAGCCACCTTGCTGGTAAAGCAAAGGGACGCGGTTGGCGAAGCGCAGGATGCGGACGCCGCTGTCCTTGGGGAGCGTGCCGCCGTACACGATGCCGACCTCGACCTGGAACGGGTGGCCGCCCCAGACGCTCGGCGGGCGCGTCACGGTGGTGATGTATTCGGGGGAGACGTCCGTGGTCTCCTTCTTGAGGCCCTGGCGCACGAGTGCTTCGCCGATGGGGGCGAGACAGTCCGTGGGGGGTGCCATGATCTTGACCTTGGTGAAGGCGGCGTGGAGTCGGCGCGCTTCGTCGCGGGTCAGTTCCTCGGGCTTAATGTTCTCGATCTTGGCTTCGGCCAGGAGCTTCTTGGCGGTGTCGCCGCCGACGCTGCTGAACTCCTTCTGCAAGAACGTGGACATCTTGCGGAACTCGCTGGCGGCGGCCATCTTGAGGATGGTGCCGAGTTCCGTGCCCAGGGGGTGGGGCTTGATGGTCTGCGTCTTCGGGGGG
>JBFGSX010000179.1:0-4398 GCA_041566495.1 Thermoplasmatota archaeon | reverse complement strand
GATTGGGCAGACGTGGTGCTCACCCCTCACCCGAAGGGCCGTGGCATCGAGATCATCAGCGACGGGACCTGGTTCCACCCCCGCGGCGTCGAAGGCGACATGGTGCTCCGCGCACCCCAGCCTGGCCCCACCGGGACCCCCCAAGTGGTCTTCGTCGGTGACGATGTGGCCGTCTTCCACGACGCCGGCGGCTGGGCCGCAGACCCCCGCAAGTTCGTCGAGCCTTTCGTCACCGCGTGCCAGAACGCCGGCATGGGCCGTGCGCTCTACGCGCCGGCACTCGGCAAGCCCGCCGACTACGCCATCTACGCGTACCTTGGCGTCGATCTGTTCGATGCCGCCATCCCGATGCTCGCCGCCATGCGCGGGGAAGCACTCACCCCCGACGGCACCTTGAGCCACGAGGAAGCCAAGACCATCTACGGCAGCGCCGCCGATGACCTGGTCAACTTCAACCTGGAACAGGCCCGGGAAGAACTGGCCCGGGTCCGCGCCGCCATCAAGGCCGGCCGCTTGCGCCACTTGGCCGAGCGCCGCGCCCACAACAGTCCGGACGGCGTGGCCTTGCTGCGCCGCTTCGACGAACACTTCCTCCACTTGGAGAGCCGCAGCCCTGTGCATGACACGGCCGACGTGCCCTGCATGACCTGGGATTCCCTGAACATGCCTGAAGTGGAGCGCTTCCGCCGCCGCATCCGGGACGATTACATGCCCCCACCCGCGGACATCCTGGTATTGTTGCCTTGCTCGGCCAAGAAGCCGTACAAGCTCAGCCAGACCCACCGTTACTTCAACCGCACCTTGGACGAATCGGGGATCCGTCACCGCGTCCACGAGGTCATGATCACCAGTCCCCTGGGCATCGTGCCCCGGGAACTGGAAGAGACCTACCCCGCTCACCTGTACGACGTGCCGGTCACCGGGCAATGGAACCGGGACGAAGAGCAGATCATCCGCGACCAAGTGCAAGCACTGCTGGCCAAGCAGCCCTACACCCACGTCATCTGCCACACGGACAGCAAGACATGGGACATCCTGCGCGACGTCCTCCCCGAGGGCGCCCTGCACACCGCCACAACCCGCCCCAGTGGCATCGAAGCCTGCAAAGAACTGCGCGCCGCGCTCAACGGGATCCGCGACGACCCCGCCGAGGCCGGCATGCACAGCAAGGACATGTTCGGAGAAGCCAAGGCCCGCAAACTGACGGACCTGCGAGGCATCATCAGCATGCACTTCGGCGCCGATGTCGCTGCCAAACTCACCGACGGCGCCACCACCCGTGGCCGCATGCCTTACGTCAAACTCATCGACGGCAACGGCGAGCAACTGGGCCAGACCAACATGGGTCGAGCCATGCTCAGCCTCACCCTCCCCGGCGCTGCCATCGTGGCCGCCGCCGGCCGCAAGCGCGTCTTCCAAGGGGACTTTGACATCAAGAAGACCGGTAGCTTGTTCGCCGCCGGCATCGAGGACGCGGACGACGACATCCGTCCCGGTGACGAAGTGGTCGTCATGCGGGGCGAGCAAGTCGTTGGTTGTGGCGTCGCCCACATGACCGCTGGCGAAATGAAGATCATGAGCCGTGGTGTCGGCGTGCAGTTGCGGCACTTGGCCAAGCCCGAGGCGGCCAAGCCCAAGCAGGAGGTCATTGCATGAGCGCAGAACCCACCAAGAAGCGCACCGGCGCCGTCGCCGCCGTCGACTACGAATTCGTCAACGAGGAACTGAACGCCCAAGCCCGCGACCTGCGCCGCAATATCCCGATGCGCAACGACCCCGGCAGCCTCGAGGAATACATCCGCTGCTGGTCGGAGGAGGACGTCATCGATGGCCGCCCCTGCAAGGCACTCGTCGTGATCCTCAAGACCCGTGGTTGCACCTGGGCCCTGGCCGGTGGCTGCACCATGTGCGGTTACGCCAACGAATCTGCTTGGCAGAAGGTCAGCGAGGACCAACTGGTGACGCAGTTCGAGAAAGGCTGGAAGAAGTACGCTGGTGAAGAACTGGTCAAGATCTACACCAGCGGTTCCTTCGTGGACCGCCATGAGGTCATGCCAGGCGCCCAGAAGCGCATCTTCGAGATCATCGGCAAGCGCAACGCTGGCTTGGATGGCGCCGAAGGCCGTGAAGGTCCCGGTGTCCGCAAGGTCGCCTTCGAATCGCTACCGGGCTTCATCGAGGAAGACACCTTCGAGGACCTGGTCGGCCTCGTGCCCAAGGTCGAGGTGGGCATCGGCGTCGAGTCCCAGAACGACCGCATCCTGCGTGACTCCATCAACAAGGGTCACGGCTTCGACACGTTCCCCCGCGCCGCCAAGATCTGCAAGGACCACGGCGTCAGCGTGAAGGCATACCTGATGTGCAAGCCGCCGTTCCTGACCGAGGCCGACGCCTTGACGGACGCCACGGAGACCATCATCCGCGCCGCCCCCCACAGCAACGTGGTGAGCCTGAACCCCACCAATGTGCAAGGCCGCACCGTGGTGGACGCACTCTACAAGCGCGGCGCCTACCGGACCACGTGGCTCTGGACCCTCGTGCACTCCCTGCTGGAAGGCGACGCCGTTGCCCGCAAGGCAGGCTTCGAGGGCATCCTGAAGTCCGACGTCATCGCCGCGGGCCAGGACCGTGGTGCCCACAACTGCCCTGAATGCAACGAGCGCGTCGTCGGGTACCTGAAGAAGTTCAAGGACACCCAGGACAACAAGTACCTGCAGATGTGCCTCGACAAGGTCCAGTGCAAGTGCCGCAAGGAATGGGAACTGACGCTCGAACTGGGCGAACTGATCCCTGCCTACAGCGGCCTGTAGCCCCCAAACCCTGAAACGCAGGGCGAGCTGGCCAAGCCATGGACCTCTGCGACCGCTGCCTTGGACGCCGCATCATCGGAGCACAAGGAGCGGACGCTCAGCGCCCCGCTGGCGCCGATTACCGCGCCGAACACAAACTGGCGGAAGTGGCAGAAGCAGACTGCAAGGTCTGCGAAGGGCGCTTTGGCGACGCGGATACGTGGCTCGCGACCCTGATCGAGGCGGTCAAGCCGTACAAGTTCGGCACGTTCCAACTGGGGACCATCTTCCCCATCGAGTGCGAGGCCGTGGAGAAGTCCTACAAGGACATCAACCCGGAGATCGGTGACAGCATCCGCACAGAGACCAACCGTCTCTTGGCGCCACTGTTTGCCGAAGCCACCGGCACCCAATGGGTGACCGATGTCCGCCCGGATGTGCAGATCAACCTGGACACCCGCTTCTGGACCGTGGACGTCATCCCCAACAGCATCTACTTGCTGGGCCGCTACACCAAGCACAGCCGAGAGGTCCCCCAGACCCACTGGCCTTGCAAGGAATGCAATGGCCCTGGCTGCTTCAGGTGCGAAGACAAGGGTTGGCAATACGAATCCAGCGTGGAGCAGGTCATCTGCGACATCGTCTCCCCGGCCTTCGGGGGCGTCAGTTACAGCTTCCACGGCGCAGGCCGTGAAGACATCGATGCGTTGATGCTCGGCACTGGCCGCCCGTTCGTGGTGGAGATCAACCAACCCCGCATCAGGGAGATCCCCGCTGACCAGATCGAGGCCCTCGTGCAAGCGGTCAACCTCACCACCCCCGAGTCCGGTGTCGGTCTCGTCGAATTGGCCCCGACGGACAAGGACAAGGTCGCCGAGATCAAGGCGGGCGCGTACAACAAGGAGTACCTCGCCCATTGCATCACGGACGCCGACGTCACGCGGGAGCAAGTGGAAGCCGCAGCGGCGGAGATGACGGGCGCGATGCTGCAGCAACGCACCCCGGAGCGCGTCAGCCACCGCCGCGCTGACCTGGTCCGTGAGCGCCGCGTCCACCACATGGTCGTCGAGTCCTACACCGATGCCCGCCATTTCTCGGTGCGCGTCTTGGCCGACTCTGGCGCCTACATCAAGGAGATGGTCAATGGCGACGATGGGCGCACGACGCCCTGCTTGGCCGACGTCCTGGGTGTTCCGACCAAGGTCGAATTCCTGGACGTCGTGGCGATCCTTGACTGAGGCCCACAGACCAACAGCACCTGTTAGTTAATCTTTTTGGGTTCCAGTGATATATTCTGGAACGCCGAGCCAGGGTTGTCCCTACAAACCGGCGCACACCTCCCCCCGACTCCCTGTTGTGTCCCATACGCATCGGGTCGGGGGGAGGGTGTGTTTGGCCTCTTGGCGCCTATTGTTTCCACCGGTATCGGGTCGATTTCCTTGCATCACGTGCTGGCTTTCCCGCGGTATCGCCGAGGCGCAAATACCTGGAACAACACAGGTCCATTCCCGGTGTAAGTATGGGACACGACCACCAAACCAAGAAAGCCAGCCGCCGCACAGCGACCCTCCTCGGGATGCTGATGACGGCGATGATCGCCATCTCTTTG
>JBFGSX010000178.1:0-4401 GCA_041566495.1 Thermoplasmatota archaeon | reverse complement strand
GTACCCGCTGCGGTCGCGGGCCTGCTGATCGCAGGAGGCGCCCGACTCCCGGAACCCAGCGTATCACCGGGCATGCGGCCTGCATGGGAGAACCTCAAACAAGTGGCCACAGAGGTCCCCCGTGCCCTCGCCATGGACCTCGTGGGCATGGACGTCACGACCGCCATGGGAGCCGCTCTGTTCCTGCTCGCCGTCTTCGCCATGCCCTCGGCGCGGCCAAGCCACGTCCGCAACAAAGGGGAACCTGACGAAGGGGACATCGCCGTCGTCCGTCGGCTCATCCGCCGCCGGCCCTTGCCTGTACTGCTGTTCGTCGCTTTGCTGTACGCCGCCTACTTCGCGGCCGCGACCTGGGGATTGCGCTGGTACTGGCTCGCCTGGCAAGCGGTCTGGATGGTGGCTGTGGTGGGCATCGTCCTCGCGGTACTGATGGGGCTCGTGTGGTATGCGGTGGCATGGACTGGGCGCATCCAAGTCTGGATCGCCTGGTTCCCATACGCCGCCGCCATCGCCATCCAGGTTGGAGGGCGATACATGGATCTCCCCATCTGGGCCATCAACCTGGTGACGGTGGCCGGGTTCCTGGCGTTCGCTGCCGGCCTGCGCGCCGTCGCGACCCGACGGTACTGAGACGCAACGGCTTTCGGCAACGGCGCATTGGTGCTTTTGGAATGTCTGTCCGCTTGCTGCCTGGAGAGCGCCTCGAGACCGAATTGCGGCCCCACCCGGTCGCTTGGCTAGGGCGTTACTTCGTGGCTGGCTTCCCGGCGCTCTTGGGCCTGGGCCTTGCCATGCTGTTCACCACCGCTTGGTGGCAAGACGCAGAGGCAGGCAAGTGGTACCAGGTCTGGACGTTCCTCTACGGCAACACCGCTGCGGCATACGTCTACATGTTCGTTGCGCTCATCCTGGTGGGTGCCATCATCGCGGTCGCGGGCATCCGCTGGCGGACGTTCTTCCTGTACCTGGCCATCGGCATCGGCACAGCTGTCCTCACATACTTCCTCCCGGCGACGCCGGAACAAGGCATCCCTCTCGGCCTGGTCATGCTCACCTTGCCTTCCCTCATGTGGTGCGAAATGGACCGGCGCAGCCACAAGTACACCCTCACCAACCTCCGCATCTTGTTCTCCGGGGGGACACTCGTCAAGCGGGAACGGCAGCTCAAGTACGAAGCCATCACAGACCTTGATGGATCTCAGAGCATCTTGGCGCGCATGCTGGACTTCGGCACTCTCATCCCCGTGACACAAAGTGGCTTCGGGCTCGGCTCCGACAGCAGCGAAGCCGGCTTCATGGTGGGTGGCGGAGCCGCCAAGGGCGGTGTGGCCGGAGGCGTCGGTATCTCGGCAGGCGGTGGCAAAGAAGTCCAGACCGCCCGTGCCAAGTCGTTCCATCAATTGACCGGGGTCAAGCCCTACGGTGAGACCAAGTACCTGCTGGAGCGCCTCGTCCAAGAAGCGACCAGCACCCCCTACTTGCGTGAACAGGTCGAACTACAACGAGAGATGCTTGGCGCCCTGCGCGAGATGCGCGGCGCCCCGTGATCGCCGCCTAGCAAGGCTTACTGGGCTCCGCTGGAGGCTGCCGGGCAGGCGCCACACTCTTGAACGACGGCGGCCTCGCCAACGTTGTGCCTTTCTGTCCTGAATGCAAGAGCATGGCCTACCCGGCCGACGGCGTGCTGACGTGCCGCAAGTGCGGCTGGGCTGACAAGAAGGCGGTCAAGAGCCACATCGTCACCAGCGCCGCTGAAGGCAAAGAGCGTCTGGTCGTCGAGAAGCACGTCGACCACCGCGCCCAACAGGACGCCGAGTGCCCCAAGTGCGGCCACGGCAAGGCATACTTCCACCTCATGCAGACCCGTCGCAGCGATGAACCGCCGACGGAGATCAATGAGTGCATGAAGTGCGGGCACTCCTGGCGGGAATACTAGACCCGCTGCCTCAGCGCTGCTGGTAGTGCCAATCGGGCCCCGGACCCTCAGGGATCGTGGTGGCCGTGGTGTTCATGGTGTTCGTCCACGCGCATTTCCTTGCGCGTCTTGTTGGACATGCCGATGACGGCGACGCCGACCATGATGATCAGGCCGGCGACGGCGATGCCCGAGGGCACCCAATTGGAGAGTCCGGTCTCGAAGAAAAGGAGGACAAGCCCGCCGATAGCGAGGGCGCTTCCCAACCCATAGAGCAGCAAGCGTTTGGCGCTCATGGTGGCACATCACCTGGCAACGGTGCATTTCCGTTTTTGGGACAAAATTGTGGGGTGTCCTTACCAGCCAGCCTCAGGACCTGCCCTTGGACGCGTCTGCGGGGCCACTCGCCAAGGCGCTCTGGCCCGCACCTTTGGCGCTCTGGGCGGCCGCCTCTGCGGAACGCTGGATGCTGTCAGTCTCCGATGCGTCTTGTTGGGTGCGGGGGAGCCGGCAGATGAACATCGTGGTCGAGCCTTGGCTCAACACTTCCAGTTGGCCTTTGTGGGATTCCAGGAGGATGCGTGCAACGTAGAATTTCAAGGAACGTTCTGCGTTCTCGCCCGTGGACGTGTCCCCCATCAGGAACCCGAAGGGGTCGATCAGGCCCCGCATCTCCGCCGCTGACAAGGGGGGTCCTGTGTCGGTGACAATGATGTCCACGAACCGTTCGCCGGTCTCGGCCTGGATCAGGATCTGGCCATCGGGTGGGGTCCGTTCCATGGACATGGTGAAAACATGGTCAAAGGCAGTCCGCCAGGCGTCGGGGTCGACAAGGGCTTCGCCAGAATCGCCGAGAATGTGGACGTTGACGAATCGCTCCGCGGCCCGTTCTGTGGCCTTGTCCACGACAGTTCTGCAGGCGACCAACACATCCGTCGGGACTGGCCGCATGGGGCGTTCGCCCCGCTTCAGGCGGGTCACTGTGGAGACCGTCTCGAAGACGTTCTTGATGCGTTTGACATTACGCTCGATGGCGCTCACGGACGCTTTTTGCTTGGCGTCGAATTCCTCCCAGCCCTGCCGTTTCAGTACCCCGAGGTGAAGCATGATGGGGGTCAGCGGTGTCTGGATCAGGTGCCCGATGACATTGAGCATGTCCGTGCGCTCTTGCTCTTCTCGGCGCAGACGATGCAACGTCGCTGCTTGTTCGCGCTCCACTTCGGTGGCGCTGCCGCTGCGCCGCTTCGGCCGGCCGACGATGATCGCACCACGGGAGTCGCGGCCAGGGGCAACGGGGTGGACCGAGATATTGAGTGGCACGAATGAGCCAGTGGCCGTGCAAAGGGAATCAGGTCCCAGGTCGACGGCTTGGTTCTTGCGCAGCGCCTTTTCGAGGTCGCATCCAGACGGATCGTGATTCACCTCCGGGGGGCGCAAGCGGTGCGCAAGGTCATGGAAGTCTCGACCGATGATCTCTGACTGGCTCCAGCCGAGTACGTCGCATGCCGCCGCATTGGCTTCGACGATGCCCCCACGGCGGTCCAGCAGGAGCGTCGGGTCGTTGTTGGCTTCGAGTGCGGCGGCTCGTTCCACGCGGACGTCGGCCGCTTCGAGCATGGCGGTCTGGAGACTTGCGTCATACCGGGCCAGGGCGATGGCCCTGAACAAGGAGCGAGCGAGGGACGGGCCCGTGATCTCATCCTTGGCCAAGTAGTCCTTGGCACCGGCATGCCACACATTGACAGCCACGCCCTCGTCCCCCACGCCTGTGATCATGATGGCGGGTATGAGGGGGAGTTTGGCGTGCAGCTCGGTCAAGACATCTAGTCCAGAGCGGCCTGGCATGTCGTAGTCGATGAAGATGGCGTCTGGCTCGAATTCCTTTGCAGTCGCCAGTGCTTTTTCCCCGTTCTCCAAGTGCTTCACCTCGACGCCCGACGTCGTCAAGGTCTCTCTCAGGAGCCGGCGGATGTGGACTGCATCGGTGGCATTGTCCTCGATGATCAGGACGCGGATCGGGGCATGGCTCATGCGGTCGCCTCCCGGATTCCTTGTGCAAGCGTGGTGGCCGCAGGAGGGGGTGGGAGCCGAATCACGAGGTGGGCCCCTTCGCTAGCGGGCGCGACTGCGATGGTGCCTCCGTGCCGTTCGACAATGCGGCGGACCATGGCGAGCCCGAGGCCGTGGGGCGTAGATTCCGTGTCGCTTCGAGACTTGTGGAACGGGTTCCAGATCGTCTTGGCGATGGCCGGAGCGATGCCCTTGCCATTGTCGGTGTAGTGTAGGTGGACTTCGTCGATGCCTGGGACCGCTTGGAGACGGATCTGCAACGGCCGGGTGGGGTCTTGGTACTTGATGGAGTTGTCAAGCAGGTTCCTGAAGACGATGGACCACTGGTCTGCGTCGCCCTTGAGTGGGCCAGGGCGGCCTTCGAACGTGACCGACTCTGGCGGCAATTCGCGGGCCACGGCATCGATCGCTTCCTC
>JBFGSX010000177.1:0-4405 GCA_041566495.1 Thermoplasmatota archaeon | reverse complement strand
GGGACGCCGGCGCCAAAGAAGTGCACCTGCGCATCGGCGCTCCACCCATCGTGGCGCCGTGCTACTTGGGCATCGACATGAGCACCCGGGACCAGCTCATCGCCGCCAACATGACGGTCGATGAGATCTGCGCCCACGTGGGTGCCGACTCCTTGGCGTACATCAGCATCCCGGGCATCACGAAGGCCCTGGAATTCCCGGAGAGCGAACTCTGCGTCGGCTGCGTCACCGGCCGCTACCCGGTCCTCGTCCCGGGCGAGAATGTCCGTGATGGCAACCGCAACCCAGGTGAGTCTCCTGACCCCCACTGCTGCTGAACCTATCCTCATCCGGCTGCCCATCAGCCATTACTGCCACAAGGTCGAGTGGGCGCTGGCGCACGCGGAGCAACCCTACGCCAAGTGCGACGTCTGGTTCCGCACCCTGGTCTCCTTCACGGACATCAACCCAGAGAACACGGTCCCCGTGCTGGTCGTGGACGGCCACCGCATCGCCGGGAGCCAGGCCATCCTCCAATGGTTGGATGAGCGCCACCCCGGACTCGGCCTCTACAGCGAGCCTGCAGTCACTGAATGGGAAGCCTGGGCGGATGCGACCATCGGACCCTATGCTCGGCGGATTGCTTACCGGACCATCTACGCACACCCGACCCACTACACAGGCAATCCGGCCCTTTGGCCGGTCTTGCGAGCCGGGAAAGGCCTCGTGCTGAACATCTTGAAACACGCGAAGGCGCGACGTTTCGAAGAACAAGACGAGAGGGCTGGCCCGGAGATCTTTGATCGCATCTCTGCCCAGTTGGGTGAGACCGGCACGGGCTACTTGTTCGGGGCCACACCCACGGCTGCTGACTTCGCGACCGCCGCGCTACTTTCCCCGGTGCTGCGGATCCGCAAGGAAGCCATCTGCGACCACCCTGCCTGGAGCGAGATGCAGGCCTACGTCAAGCGCTTGCGCCACAAGCCAGCGGTGCGGGGCAAACATAAGTGGACCCCCACCAAGCGCAGCCAATGGGCAGCCCTGCCTCTACGAGCTTAGGCTTCAGAACGGAATGATGACGTCGTTGCCGTAGCTACCCGCAGTGCGGATGCTCTTGGACTGGCTCTCGCCGATCTCAGGCACGATACGTACGTCGAGGATGTCCCGGGGCTCGATGCTCAGGCCAACGGTATCGAGCTCCATGCTGAGCATCACCAAATCCCCTGACGTCATGGCGGGCGTGGTGGCTGAGAAACTGCTGTCCGCGTCTCGTATGGCGGTCGCACTGAATTCTGTGGCGCTCGGCGCTGTCGCCGAGTAGGACAAGATGTAGCGCGCGGTGCCGTCTGTCAGGAACAAACGGGTCTCCCCAAGATCCACGGTCTGAGCGCCTGGCGCCAGGGTGATGTAGACCTCGAGGTCCGCCAAGGCGGCATCCGTGGATGCGTCCCGCTTGCCGATCATCTGCACGACCGCGACGTTGCTGGAGACCTGCTTGGTGGCTTCTTGCCCGGTCTCCTTGGATTTCTGTTGCAGGTCGCTACTGGTACTGATCAAGACGCCTGCTGCAATGGCCGCCACCAGCACCGTCGCGATGAACACGATCATGGTCCCGATGCCGACGGTCGCCTCTTCTTCACTCCATTTCGGTAGCACAGGCACAGCACCTCATAGGCCGGCGGCCGTACTAGACAAGGTTGGCGGGTCCAAGTCGGACAATCCCGGCCCTGGGGACATGGGGACAAAGGCTCGATGGAGCCACAAAGAGGAGGAAGGGAAGAGGGGAAGTGTGGGGACTTCAGTTCTTGATGGTGGCCACGTTGGCCGCCTCGAAGTACTTCTTGGCGTCCGTCGGGTTGGCCTTGATGCTCATGGCACCAGGGGTCCAGTTAGCAGGGCACACTTCGCCGTGCTGCTCGTTGAACTGCAGGGCATCGACCATGCGGAGGGCTTCGTCGACGCTGCGACCGAGGGGCATGTCGTTGACGACCATGTGGCGGATGGTGCCCTTGGCGTCGATCAGGAACAGACCGCGGAAGGCGACGCCGCCGTCAGCCAAGACGTCGTAGTCGGTGCTGATGCTCTTGAGGGTGTCAGCGACGATGGGGTACTCGACCATGCCGAGGCCGCCGTCGGTGCGGGGCATCTTGTTCCAGGCCAGGTGGCTGAATTCTTGGTCGGTGCTGCAAGCGACGAGTTCGACGTTGCGGCTGCGGAATTCCTCGATGCGGTCGCTGAAGGCGATGATCTCGGTGGGGCAGACGAACGTGAAGTCCTTCGGGTAGAAGAACAGGATCGTGTACTTGCCGTTCTTCCAGTTGTTGCTGAGCGTGTAGTCGACGATGTTGTCTCCAACAACGGCCTTTGCAGTAAAGTCGGGGGCTTCTTTGCCAATGAGTACCATGTTTGTCACCTCTATCAGACGCCCGAGGGCGCCTCGTTGGATTCCGCTATGGAATCTGCCATAAAGCGCTTGGGCCCGGGGCGTTGTCCCTAAAGGTATGCGTCCAGGTCGGCGCGGCGCACGACGTGGGTCTGGGGGCCTTCGTGCTGGACGGCGATGGCTGCCGCGGCTTGACCCCACTTCAGGGCCACTTCCATGTCCTGGCCGTCTCGAAGTGCGGCGTACCAGCCGGCGCGCAGGGCGTCTCCGGCTCCGGTGGGGTCGACGGACTTCACGGTGAAGGCGGCTTGCTTGACGGGCTTGTGGCCCGCGCGGTGCAGGGTGGCTCCTTGGGCGCCGTGGGTGGCGACGACCGTGTCCACGTGGTCCAGGAGCTGCTCTGGGTCACCGTAGGAGAGGAATCCGAGAGCGAGGTCCATTTCCGCTTCGTTCACGAAGACCACGTCGCTGCGGTCGAGGAGGCGTTCGAAGCTGCGGGTGTTGTACATGAACCGGAGTTCTTGACCGGCGTCGAAGGCCACTTTGACGTCACGGGCGCGGGCGCTTTCGACGATGGCATCGTAAGCGACGGGGTCGCCGGTTCCTACGTGCAGCCACTCAAGGCCTTCCAGGATGGACGGATCCGGGGGGTTCTCGCTCATGGTGCCCATGGCTCCTTGGTCCATGCAGTAGCTCTGGCGGTCAAGGGCGTCCGTCAGGATGTAGCACGTGGGGGTCAGGCCGTGAGGATCGATGTCAAGGAACGACAGGTCCACGCCGTCCTCTTCGAGGCCTACTTTCCATTCTGGCGGGAAATCCGGGCCTACACGGGACCATAGGCGCACGGGGACGCCGAGTCCTGCCGCGTGACGGGCGATGTTGGCCGCCGTGCCGCCGTACACCGTGCGCCGCGCCACGACGGGGGCGCTTTGGCTGGCCGATGGCAGTTCTTCGACGCGGATCTGCACGTCGATGTTGGTGTGGCCAAGGCAAGCCAGGAACGGTGCCATGCTAGGTGCCGTGTTCCCACGCCTTCAGGTACGCGGCTTGCTCTTCGGTGAGCTCGTCGATACCGATGCCGAGGGTCATGAGGCGGATCTTGGCGATCTCCACATCCAGCTCCGGGGGGAACTCGTAGACGCCGGGAGGCATGTCCTTGTGGTTTTTGGCCATGTGCTCGATGCTGAGCGCTTGGACCGCGAAGCTGGTGTCCATGACCTCGACCGGGTGGCCTTGGCCGCTGGCAAGGTTGACGAGGCGACCGTCGCTGATGAGGTAGACGACGCGGCCGTCTTTGAGGGTGTACGCGACGCCGCCTTCGCGCACGGTCTCGATGGTCGCAGCGGCGGCTTCGAGGGTGGGCTTGTGGATCTCGTTGTCGAAGTGACCGGCGTTGCTCATGACGCAGCCGTCCTTGATCTTGTCCCAGTGGCGGGCGTCGATGACGTCCTTGCAGCCGGTGGCGGTGACGATGAAGTCGGCGTGGCTGACGGCGTCTTCCATCTTCATGACGCGGTTGCCGTCCATGCGGGCTTCGATGGCGCGCACGGGGTCGATTTCGGTGACGATGACGTCTGCGCCGAGGCCTTTGGCGCGCATGGCGATGCCGCGGCCGCACCAGCCGTAGCCGGCGATGACGATGGTCTTGCCGGCGATGACGAGGTTGGTGGCGTGCATGAGGCCATCAAAGACGCTCTGGCCGGTGCCGTAGCGGTTGTCGAACAGGTGCTTCATCAGGGCGTCGTTGACGTTCATGACGGGGATCTTCAGTTTCCCTTCGTCATGCATGGATTGGAAGCGAATGACGCCCGTGGTGGTCTCTTCGGCGCCGCCGATGAGGTCGTCGAGGCAGTCGGTGCGCTTGGTGTGGGCAAGGAAGCCCAGGTCGCCGCCGTCGTCGATGACGAGGTGGGGCTTGTGGTCGAGGATCCACTCTAGCGAAGCGTAGTACTCGTCCGGGTTCTGGCCCTTCTTGGCCATGGTGGGGAGTTCGTAGTGCTCGTTCATGGCGACGACGACGCGGTCGTCAGTGGAGTCTGGGTT
>JBFGSX010000176.1:0-4418 GCA_041566495.1 Thermoplasmatota archaeon | reverse complement strand
CGTGATGGTGAGGGGCTGGTAGCTCTTCTCATCCCGGTGGATGCCGGATTTCTTGGCGAGTTCTTCGACGCTGGTGTCCAGGGGTGTGTCATTGCCGGCGACCCACAGGGTGTAATCGAACCGGATGACGTCTCCTTCGCTCAAGGCCATGGCTCCGCCCACTAGGGGGCCCTATATGAGCCGCGCGGCGGCTTCAGCAGCCCAGGCCGGTGGCGGAGTCGTAGATGCAGCGACCGCCTTCTTCCGAGTAGAGCACCGTGCGACCGCTGCGGATCGAGTACTCTGCGTAGGACTTTCCGGATTGGAGGATCTGGCATTGGCTGTCCGAGAATTCGGTCAGCGTATGCTTGATGCCAGGCACCGGGAAGCGCGTCTCGACGGTCACTTCACTGTTGGAACCGCTGGTGAAAGTGCCTCCGGCGCACTGCTTTTCGATGACCGTGGCACCCACGGTCGTGTCCGCGTCGTACATGATGCCCCCGGCGGCACCCAAGGCCACCACAAGGCCTCCAAGACCGATCAGAATCCAGGCGATCAAGCCGACAGCTTCGTCATCCACAGGCTTCCGAGCCTCCAATGTGACTTGAAGCCGTCGAAAGGACCCTTTTGAAGGATGGGTTTAGAACCCACCCTCACTATTCAGTGCAGGAGATCAAGGTGCGTCCGACGGAGGCTCGACAGCCGCCCCACGAGGTGCCAGCCACGCAGGCCCCCAGGAATCCGCCGTTGGCGTTCTTCACGGATGATCGGGCCAGCGAGGAGGCGAGCCCTCGGCCTGGGCTGGGCCCCGACCAAGGTCTCCTGGACCCCTCCGCCGACGGCGTGGCCATCAAGACCGGATCAGATTCGGTCGTGCCGGCGCTGTTTCGCGTGTGCGTCGATGGCGATGGCACGATCCAAGAAGCCGACGAAGCCGCCGCGACCCTATTGGCCCCCAATGGAGGCTCCCTCCAGGGCTGGGGCTTGATCGAACTCGGGGTGACGTTCGGCCCCGTCACGGCTTGGGCGGCCCGCGTCGCCGCGGCGAACCACCCTGTTCCCCTCCATGGCCGCCTCTTCCTCGACGACGGCCCTCCGCGGCCGGTCGTCGCAGCCGCGGAACACGACCGCCAGCAGGGCTGCTACCGGCTGACCATCAGCGTTGCGGAAGCGGAAGCGATGCCAGCGACAGCCGCCGCCACAGTCGGCCCCGCAGCGTCAGCCGCGGCGCAACCCCTTGCCTCGGCCGACATGCTCAGCTCCTTGGAACGAGCGGCGGATGCTGCCCGGGTGGGCCTTGTCATCAATACCTTGGCTCCCGACGGCGCCTACACCATGGCGTTCGTCAATCGAGCTGGCGCCAAGCTCCTGGGCGAGCATCCCCGGGACCTCATGGGTGGGCCAGCGTTCCCTCCCCACCGTCAAGGCCCCCCACGGGAGGGTTCATGGTCTCTCGTCTGCCCTTCGAAGGAAGGCCAGTCGAGCCTGGAACTGGGGATCACCGAGGGTGACTTCCATGGAGTGCCCGCGCAATTTGTGCTCATGAAGGAGGCCCTCGAGAACACCACGGGGGACGAGGAACGGAAGCGATTGGTGCGCGAGCTGTACAATGCCAATGCCGATCTGCGCAATTTTGGCCGCGCCACGACCCATGACCTGCGCGCTCCCTTGCGCAGCATCTCAGGGTTCGCGGCCCTCCTCGAGCGGCGCATGCGTGGCCGTATCGATGACGACGAGGCGCGGCTCATCAACAACATCATCGCCAGCACGCGTCGCATGGATCAGCTCATCGAAGCCCTGGCCGAATTCTCGGCCATCGGCGCCCGTGATATCGAACGGCGCCCCGTTGAACTCAACACGGTGCTCGGCGACGTGCTTTCCGACCTGGCCTCGGAGCTCGATCAATTGGACATCCACTTGCAGTTCCCCAGCCTGCCCTGCGTGCATGGGGACGCACTGTTACTGCGGCAACTCTTCCAGAACCTCCTCGGCAACGCGGTCAAATTCCGTCACCAAGTGCCTCATCGCGTGAGTCTCGGGGCGCGGGACGAGGACGATTGGCTTGTGCTTGAGTTCATGGACAATGGCGTCGGCATGGACCTAGAGCGGGCCAAGGACCTGTTCCAACCCTTCCGTCGCTATCACGACGCCGCCAAGTTCCCGGGCAGCGGTCTGGGCCTAGCCACCTGCAAGCGGATCGTAGAGATGCATGGCGGCACGATCAGCGTCGCGTCGGAGCCTGGCCGGGGCAGCACCTTCACGGTCCGCCTGCCCAAGTGATTGTGGGCTGGAGGTGCCACGGGCCCAGGGCGCTTTGGCCACTGACGATGTCCTGAAGTTCCCTTGGCCCCAAATGCTAGGCATGGATTCCCTGCTCCTCGTGCTGAGGGGGTCAGAGGTACCCCCTTGGTGTGAGGCTGCAGCAGGCCGTCACCACGTGACCACTGCTGCCAGCGTGGAGGACGCACACCGCGAATGGGCCACAAGAGCGTTGGACGCCACCATCGTCGAAGTGGATTCGGCGTCCAGCCAGGTGATCTCAGGCATCCAGGCCCTTGCAGCACATGGTCCCCTGCTGGCTGTGGGCCCCATGGACGCGGGCCTTGTCCGGGAAGCTTTGTTGGCAGGTGCCGATGATTACCTGGACGAAGCGTCGGTGGCCCCGGCAACCCTCGGTCTGGCACTGCAAGCGGCGCTGGGGCGGCGTGAGCATCGGGAGCGGGCGGTCGCCACACGGGAGCGCCGCCACCTGCAGGAGCTGCAGACCCAACAGGAGAAGATGAGGACCGCGCTGGTCAATCACTTGGCAGACCGCCTCCTCAATCCCACCACGGTCATCCGCCTCCAGGCTTCCATCCTGGCCAAAGAAGCCAAGGGCATCGAGGCGACCCGTCTGGATCAGATGCAAGCCGCGGCCGAGCGGCTCCGCGCCACGGTCGAACAGATTGCCTACGCATTCGAAGCGCAGGCCGGCGTGCCGGACGTCGCAGCGGCACCACGGTCCCTGCTAGAGATCCACGATCGCGCCGTCCAAGCCGCAGGCGTCGAAGAATGCAAGGTCACGGGTGATGCCGTCGTCGAAATCGACGCCGCCCATGTGGAAGAGATCATGACGACCGCTCTGGCTTGGGCGGCGCGGGCGGCACCAGGTCCACTGGAGGTCCGGATCACCCGCGAAGAACACGTCGCACGGTACTGCATCATGCTGCCGTCTGAGCTCGTCGGGAATCAGGCCTCTTTCTTCCACCCGTTCCATGGCTTGGACGAACACCAGATCACCGGTGACTTGGGGTTGGGGCTGTATGCTGCTCGCCTTAACGCAAGGCGCATGGGTGGAGACCTCCGGCTGCAAGATGGCTCCAAGCAATGCCTCGAACTCGACCTGCCTCTTGTGCCTACATCTGGCCCGCCGACGCAACTGATCATCGACGCGACCCCTCGGCGCGGCCGCTGGATCGGCCGCACGGAGAACCAATCTGAAAGATTGCTAGCGGCGTCCTCCTGGCACGCGGCGCGCCGGTTACTGGGCGGTTCTCGGCCAAGCCGCATCATCGTGGGTGTGCCCTCCGACGTGGATGGAGGAGACTTGGCGCGATTGCTCAAGGAACGCTACCCGGAGGCCCAGGTCGAGCGTCTGCCCGCCACGGGGCAACCTGACAAGGTGAGCGTGGAGCCCGTACCGTTGGCGGCGGCCATCCACCCGCCATGGGTGCGCCGGGAACGCGCCGCAGGTGCACAAACGAACGCGATGCAGGATTCGGGGCCTGGCGGCTTGGACGACTCTACCTGAAGCCTACGCCTCGGGCGCGTAGTAGTACTCGCCAGCTTCTCGTTGGGTGCGGTCCAAGCGGCTGCCTGGCTTGTTGATACGGGGGCGGTGGGTCTCATTGTCCCGGCGGAACGTCACGTCGACACCGGCCAAGAACCGGTTCATGCCGTCCCGCAGATCGTGGGGCCCGCTGGTCTCGCCTCGGATACCCGGCTCGCCGCCGAACACCATCATGGAGTCGCTGACCAAGTCCAAGAAGTAGACGTCGTGGTCGACGATGAACGCTGACTTGCCCTTTTTCTCCATGACGCGACGGATGGTCTTGGCGGCTTGGATACGCTGGTTGGAATCCAAGTATGCCGACGGTTCATCGAGAAGGTACAGGTCCGCTTCCCGATACAGGCACAGGGCGATGCTCAGGCGTTGCAGTTCGCCACCGGATAGGCGCTTGACGTCCTTCTCGTGCAACGTCTGGAGTTGCAAGGGGCGGGCGATCTCGGCCTTCGTGAAGCCGCTGCTCAACAGATCCGGGGCCTCCGTCATCAAGAGCTCCTTGACGGTACCGTCGAACGTGGCCGTGATGTACTGAGGCTTGTAGCTGACGCGCGCCTCGGACTCCACGACTCCTTCGTCCGGTTCCAGGACGCCGGCCAGCATCTTGGTGAAACTG
>JBFGSX010000175.1:0-4455 GCA_041566495.1 Thermoplasmatota archaeon | reverse complement strand
CTGGGTACCTTCCTGGCCACGATCTTCCTGCCGCGCTTCATGTAAGGCAGGGCATCGACCGCCCGACTCCATCGAAGCCCTCATCAACGCCCCCTCCTGGTCCTCCTTGACCGGTGTCACGATGGCAGTCCAACTGGAACGGGTACCCATGCCCGAGCGGGACCCCGCTGAGCGCATCAAGAGCTACGACGAGGCCATCCTTGGTTACTCTCGAAAACTGGCGATCGAGGAAGCCCAGCGCTGCATCGATTGCAAGACCAAGCCTTGCACCTACGCGTGTCCGGCGCTGACCCGCGCCCCGGAGTACATCCAGGCCATCGCGGAGGGCAACTTCGACCGTAGCCTCGAGATCGCCCTCGAGACATACCCCATCCCAGGCACCCTGGGCCGCACTTGCTTCCACCCCTGTGAAGACAGCTGCGTGGTCGGCATCAAGGGCGAACCGGTCGCCATCTGCAGCCTCAAGCGCGCCGCGTTCGACCATGGCCACTGGCCCGAGATCGAGCGCCCCAAGCCCACGGGCAAGACCGTCGGCGTCGTCGGCGCCGGCCCCGCTGGCCTGCAAGTGGCCTACGACCTGATCCGCAAGGGTCACGCGGTCACCGTCTACGAAGCACTGCCCGTGCTGGGTGGCATGCTCAGCGTCGGCATCCCATCCTACCGTCTGCCCCGTGAGGTCGTGGACAAGGAAGTCGCCAAGCTGGAAGCCTGGGGGGTCAAGTTCGTCACCGAATGGCGCCTCGGCGAAGACGGCAACACCGTCGAATCCCTGCTGGCCGACCACGACATGGCATTCCTTGGCGTCGGCTGCCACAAACCCAAGAGCATCCACGTCGAAGGCGAAGACCTCCCCGGGGTGCGCCACGCCGTCGATTGGCTGCGCGAACTAGAACTGGGCGAAGACCTCGACCTGCAAGACAAGCGCATCGTCATCATCGGTGGCGGCTCCACCGCCATGGATGTCAGCCGTAACAGCATCCGTCTCGGCGCCAAGAGCGTCCACATCGTCTACCGTCGCGGCCGTCGCCAAATGACCGCCAGCCCGGAAGAAGTGGTCCAAGCCCGCGACGAACGCATCAAGTTCCTCATGATGGCGAACCCCACGCGCATCATCCCCGCAGAAAGCGGCTCCGTCAAGTTCGTCGAATGCGTCCAGATGGAACTGGGCGTCCCCGACGAATCCGGCCGCAAGCGCCCCGAACCCATCCCCCACTCCGAGTTCTTGCTCGCCGCAGACCAGGTCATCTTGGCCGTCGGCCAGAACCCCAGTGACCTAGGCGGCATGGCCGACGTGAAGTTGACCCGCTGGGGCGACGTGGAAGTGGACGAATCCTGCTGCACCACCAACCCCCGCGTCTACTCCGCTGGCGACATCGCCTTGGGCCCCAGCAGCATCATCGAAGCGGTCGCCCACGCGCGCCGCGCAGCAGCTGCGATGGACGAGGCCCTGGGGGCTTAGACGTGCGCGACCTCACCAAAGAGGTCCCCATCCTGCGCATGAGCGTCGCCAAGGGCCGACTCACGGGCCTGCCCCTGGACGCCGCGATCGACATCGGCACCTTGGAGGCGGCGGCCAAGCTCGCCGTGAAGCGTGCTGCCGAATGGATCCCGGACCTGCACCCGTTCCACTTGGGGCACATCGATGTCTTGGCCCACGGCGAAGACGGCCACTTGGACGTCACGGTCACCGTGCAAGGCCATGCCCGGGCAGACCTGGATGGCCACGCCATGACCGGGGTCGTGGCAGCGCTGCTATCGGCCCGCACCTTGGCTGGCGCCGATGCGGCCATCGAAGACGTCCGCCTCGTGCAGAACGTCTACTGACGCTTCCCCATCCGTTCCAACGCGGATTGCGTGCTGGTCCGTTTGGCAGCAGGCTTCCTAGCAGCGCGCTTGGGCGCGGCCCGGGTGGCCGCCGTACTCGCAGTGGAGGGCGACCTGGGGGACCGTGGCGCGGCCCGACTCGCCGAAGCGGCCCTTGGCGCCGCGCGTGGTGGCGGGACGGGCGCCGGGTCGCCCCCTTTCTTCTCCAGGTACAAGGCGCCGAAGGTGGAGAGCAGGTTGGTGCCCACGAGGAGCAGGAACGCCAACGCGACGAAGCTCTCAGTGCCGGCGATGCCGCGCGCCGCTGGTTCGGCGGCCAGGACAGCAGCAGCCAAGCCGCGGGGCATCATGACCAGCAACACCACGTCGTCTCCCCGGGGCACGAGGCGGCGCGTGACCGCCATGACCGCCACGTAGCGCGCGGCGACCATCAAGGCCAGCAGGATGACGCTCATGCCCAGGATCTTGACGTCCTTGAGCAACTCCAGGTCGACGATGATGCCGAGGAAGACGAAGAAGAAGGTCCGGACGAGGAAGCTGATCTCGCCCTGGAATCGCTTCATGGTCGAACCGAACTGTTCCCCCACCCGTTGCCCCAAGCTCCCCAGGCCGGCGGCGTTGCCAAGGATGATACCGAAGGCGAGCACAGCCAAAGGGCCACCTCCGCTGCTGACGTCTTGGAGGATCCACTCCACGAAGACGTACATGGCGAACATGAAACCCAGGGTCAGCATGTACCCGAATGGCTTGGCGCGCACACTGGGGTAGATGAGCAGCCACACGATGCCTGCCGTGAGCCCCATGAAGATGCTCATGGCGAACGTGATGAGCAACTTGCTCGAGATGCTCTGGGCATCGAAGGTGGGGCTGGCGGTGCCGTTGAGGGCTGCCCCTGCGCCGCCACTGCTGGCGGCGACGATGGAGATGAGGGTGAAGCTGACCACGACCACGAGGACGTCGGTCAAGGCGGATTCGAGGGAGAGTGTGGTGCCGGTCTTGGAGGAGACCTTCATGTTGGCGAGGCTTGGCAGGACCACGAGGGCACTGGTGCCGCCCATGATGGCACCGAGCACGAGGCCAGTGGTGAACGGTACGTCCAGCATGGCCGCAGTGGCGCCACCCACGATGGACACGGTGGCGACGAAACCGACCAGGCCGAGGGTCGCTGCGCTGCCGAGGCCCGATGCCAGTTCCTGGAACTTGAGGGCCAAGCCACCATCGAACAAGATGAGGATCAAGGCCAAGGGCCCCACGATGCCGGACAGGGCCAGCATCGGTGCTTGGTCGACAAGGCCCAGGACCGGCCCGACGATGACACCGACGAGGATCAAGATCAGGGTGTCATTGAAGCGCAGCTTGGAGAAGATGAGGTTCCCCGCGAAGCCTAGGAAGATCAGGAGCGCGATCGCTCCGAAGATGGTGAGCGGGTCAGCTGGGTCGATGTTGACAGCCACGGAACCTCAGAGGGTACCTGACGTCACGTGGGATAAATGCGCGCCTTGCCCCACTGGAGGCTTCGCGGGCTGCTTTATTCGGCGCTTTCGAGGGCGCGCATGACCGTGACCGTCTCCTTCTTGAGCTCGGCCTTCAGGGCGTCGTACACGTCCGTGTCGATCTCCTTGGTCATCTTGGCCTTCTCCAGTTCCTTCAAACCGGCCATCAGCACGCGCTTGCGGGCGGTGAGGGTGTCTTGGCTCTCAGCAGCGGCGGCTTCCACGTGGGCGGCCTTGGCGACCTCTTGCTTGCGGCGCTTCTGGACGACGCCCTTGCTGACGAGGTAGCTCCAGAGAGCGATACCCACGAGGATGCCGAGGATGGCAGGGCCCCATTCGCCGAGCATGCCGTCGTCTTCGTCGACCGGGGTGGGGGCGACGATGATGCCTGCGGGGACGATGGCCACGGCGTCGCTGCGCACGGGGCTGGCTTCGTGGATGGTGCAGCCGCCTTGGGTGCAGACGAGGCCTTCGCCGGTCTCGACGCCGGCCAGCAGGACGGAGCCGTCGGGGACGTAGGCGACGAGGCGGCTGGTGGCGGGGGCGCTGAAGAGGGCCAGGCGGGTGGCCAGGTCAGCGCTGGGGACGCTGCGCACGACGCGCAGGACGTATTCGCCGGCGGCGACGTCGGTGCCGATGACGGCGGTGGTGCCGTCGATGGTGAGGTTGATGCAGGTGCAGTCCAGGACCAGGCGGTCGGCGGGGATGCCGTCGATGCGGGTCTCGTTGCCGTCGTGCTGGAAGCGGACGTACTCGGCGACGGTCCAGGCGTCGCTGGGTTCGGTGCCGTCGACGAGGCTCAGATCGCCGAGGCCGACTCGGGCTAGGTAGTCTTCCGAGAAGCCGTATTCGGTGGGCTGTGCCGTGGCCGGGGCGGCGAAGAGCAGGACCAGGGCGGCGGCGAGAAGCCACTTGTGCATGTGGCCTGCCAGCCAAGGGCGCACAAAAGCGCTGCGCGCCTAAGCGACGTCCGGGTCGTCCTTGTACTCCTCTTGGAGTTCAGGGGGCAGGAACTTGCTGCTGCAGCCTGCAGTGTACTCATCCACGTGGTAGATGAGGGCTCCAGCGGGGACTTCGAGGCCCCCGGGGAGGGTGGCGGCGACCCGGCCGACGAACTGGCTCGGCTTGGCTTGCAAGG
>JBFGSX010000174.1:0-4459 GCA_041566495.1 Thermoplasmatota archaeon | reverse complement strand
TGCACACCGGTGACACCGTCGATGTGCACGTCGAGAGCTTAGCGATCCGAGCCTAAGTGACGCCGCCGGCGGGCTCGATCAACCCGTGCTTGCGGCGGAAGGATTGGATCGTGTTCTCCATGAGGACCGCGATGGTCATGGGACCGACGCCGCCAGGGACCGGCGTCACCCAGGAAGCCTTGTCCCAGACATCAGGCAAGTGGTCGCCGTGCAGGGCCCCATCTTCGTCTCGGCACATGGAGACATCCACGACGACGCTGCCTTCCTTGATGTCGTCGGCGCCCAGGCGGCGGTGGCCGCCGGTGCCCGTGACGACGATGTCCGCGCGGCGGGTGTGGGCGGCCGTGTCCCGCGTGTCCTTGTGGCACACGGTGACGGTGGCGTCCCGGTTGATCAACAGGGCGGCGAGGGGTTTGCCGACGATGTTGCTGTGGTTGATGATGACGATTTCAGCCCCGACAATGGGGATGTTGGCGTCATCCAGGAGTTGCACGATGCCCCGGGGTGTGCACGGCGCCAAGGAAGCATCGCCGATGAGGGCGTGGCCGACCGATTCAGGGTGGAAGGCATCGACGTCCTTGTAGGGGACGATGGCGCGCAGGACGCGGCCCTTGTCGATGTGCTCCGGAAGCGGGATCTGCACCAGGATGCCGTTGACGTTGGCGTCCCGGTTCAGCTTCTCGATGAGCCCGACGAGTTCGTCTTCGCTGGCGGTGGCAGGGAGGCGGTGGACCCGGCTCTCGATGCCGATGCGCTGGCACGCCTTCTCCTTGTGGCCGACGTAGATCTCCGAAGCGGGATCGGCCCCGACAAGGATGACGGCGAGGCAGGGAGCCTTGCCAAAGCGCTCTCGGAGGTCTGCGACCTCTTCTTTGCGCTCCGATTCTAGGCGTTTGGCGAGGGCGCGTCCATCCAGGCGCTGCGCGGGCACATGGCCGGCGACGAAGGGGTGATTGAAAACGGCGACCCCGACCCGACGGCTCAAAGAGGTGGCGCCACCATACAGGGCCTGTGCGCGACACGGTTTGCTTCGACCTTGACGGGACCTTGCTCGAACCCGGGGGTAGCATCCGGAAGAGCATCGAACACGCCGTCTCCACGGAGGGCCTGCGGGGATTCGCCCAGAACGAGGTCCTCATCGGGATGCCCTTGCGGGACATCCTGCGCACCCGCACCAAGGACGCCGAGGCCATCGACCGGATGGTGGTGGCGTTCAGAGAATTCTACATCGCCGAGGCGTGGCGGTTCGCCACCTGGTTCCCCGGGATCCAAGACATGCTCAGCGCCTGCCGATCGCACGGCTTGCAGACCGCCATCGTCACCACGAAGGGGGAAGACGAAGCGGAGCACCTCATGCGGAACCTGGGGGCATCCCATTACTTTGACACCATCGTAGGGGATGACGACGTGCGTGCACTGAAGCCGCACCCGGACCCGGTCATCGCCGCGTGTGGTCGGCTGGAGCGCCATCCCCGAGATGCGATCATGGTAGGGGACACGAGTTTTGATGTGGATGCCGGCCGGGCGGCCGGTTGCCATACCATCGGTGTCCGCTGGGGTTCCGGGTGGTCTTGGGGAGCAGCCCCGGACCAAGCCCACGAACTGGTGGCCGACGCCGACGCCCTATGGGGCGCGATTGACGCCTGGCGTCAACGCTGATCGTCGCGGGGCGGGGGCGCTTCTGGCGCGGGCGGGTCCCGCGGCCGCATCTGGACTTCGGTCTCCGCTTTGGAGACGACGGCGAACCCTTCGGTGGGCGGATCTTCATCGTCGTCATCCTTGGCCAGGCGGGACCCCATGATGAGGAACGCCAGGAACGTGCCGATGACCAAGCCCGTGCCGAGGCTCAGCCACACATTGACCGTTTCGCCCTGGCTGCGAGCCAGGAAAGCCCCAGCGACCGCCAAGCAGGCCGCTAGGAGGGCCGTGACCGCCACAAAAAGGGCGGGCCGGGCCATGGGACTACGCGTAATCCCAGAACATGCGGGCACCGAGGACCAAGAACATCACGACGCCCGCCAGCACCAGAACGGCGACCGGGGGGATCTTGACGGCGCTCTTTTCCTCAGCATCGAAGTACCGGATCAGACCGGCCGCCGACTGGATGCCTGGGCCTTGGCTCTTCTTTGCCATATGTCCCCTTCGACACACATTCCATTCTTAGCCGCTTCGGCAGCGCTCTCTGCACCGGCACCCGCCGATGGCCGGTGGACTCGCTGCACGGCATGGGGCCATGGCCAGGTCGAACGGTCTTTGTGACGGCACCCTGGTCGGACGCTGTGGAACTGGACGGGTTGATCCAACCTGAATGGCCTCCGCTGCGACATATCCGTCGCGGCTGGAACGCCCTGAGCCTGGCCGAGCGGGACGAAGTGCGGGGCCGCGTCGAGGCGGTCCTGGCCAAGCATCGCTTCGGCGACGGTTGCCAGCCGGACGCGTTGCAGCATTTCTTTGCGTTCTTGGCCCAGGTGGAGACCATCGCCATCGAGATCCCCCTGCGTTTCATGGCGGTGGCACCGGAGCCCGTGCGGCCACTGCTGCGCCGTCAATTGGTGGATGAAGTGTTCCATTCCACGCTCTTTGCTCGCCTGGCCCATGAATTGGCGGCTCCGGCTGCCCGCCCCGGTCCACCGTTGGCCTCCGCTGAGCGTTTGTTGGACCGCATCCGCGCCGAAGAGGACCTCTCTGTCAGCGCGACGCTGCTGAACCTCGTTGCCGAGGGCTGGATCGAGAACCTGTTCAAGCACGCCCTGAAATGGGGCGTCGCCGACGCGGTCTTCGAAGCGGTCCTGGCAGACGAATCCCGCCACGTCCACGAAGCCGAGCAGTACCTGACGGACCTCGACCCTTCCAAGGCGGCGGGAGCCGTGCACGCCCTCGAGCAGGGCCTCATGGAGGTCAGCGCCGAGGCAAGCGTCGGGCTCAGCATGCTGGACCTGGCGGGTGACGCCGGTTACAGGGCCCTCGTGCAGGACCTGTGGAACGGCCACCGTGAACACTTGGCGATGGCCGGCTTGGAGCCCTCTGCCGGATGGAAAGAAGTCGAAGACCTGGCCCGGGCCATCACAGAGAACGCCCCCGTAGAAGCGGAGCGTCCGATGGTCGAACCAGACACGCCGTGGCGAAAGGCGGCCCGCCGGGTCTGGAACACCCCCCGCGACCCCACCATGCAGGGCGACCTGGACGTACCCGTCGGCCACATCCCTAAGCGGCTCTTGACCCCCGTGATGATCGCCGCCATCGGCCAAGCCTGGGCCAAGAACCCCCGCCTCAATCGTATCGTGCAACGGGACCGGGTCCATCGCTTGCCCCAGGTCAACGTCGGCGTCCGCGTACTCGTGGCCGACGATGAGCTGGCGACGGTGGTCATCACCCACGCTGACCAACGCAGCATCAGCGATATCCGCCGAATGCTCATCGATGGCGTGAAGCAATTGGAGGCGGCGCGGCAACAACGTATCGAGGCCGGGCAACCCCTTGCAGAGCCGGTGCCGGACGACGTCATGGCCATGGCCCCGGTCACTGCCGAGAGTTTCAGCGTCGCCATCAGCAACCCTGGCAAGTTCGGCATGGTCGCCGGCGCCGGGAGTTTCAGTGGCGCCATCGCCCCCAGCACCGACATCAGTGTGGGACAACGCCGTCGCATGCCGGTCTGGAAAGGCGTTGGGTACTTGCCGGCATGGCATGTCAACATGGGGTGCCTGCAGGATCACCGCTTGTTCGATGGCAAGGAGGCCGGCGTGGCCATGAACGGGCTGCGAGAAGCCCTGTCCCGCCGCAGCGTCAAGCACATCCTCCGCCGCCCAGACACTCTTGATGACATGGCGGCGGAACCCGATTACAGCCAAGTCATGTCGCTCATGCCCGCGAGCCTTCGGGCGCTCCCCGCAGTGGGCGTGGTCAAGTGGTGGCCAGTCGTCGTGGGCGGCGCCGGGCTGGCTGCTGCAGGGGTTGGAGGTTTCTTCCTGTACACCCACCTGACCGCCGCTGCGGCGATGGCCGCGGCAGCCGCCGGCGAAGAAGGGCAGCAGCAACAGCAGCAAGTGACCATCGTGGAGGGCTCCGTCGATGACGAGGGTAACATCATCGAAGACGAGGGGCCCATCCTCGACCCCTTGCTGGACGATGGCCGGCCACGCTGCCGAGGCATCAAGGCAGACGGGCAGCAATGCACCATGGCGGCCAAGAGCGGTGGCCGATGTGCCAGGCACGCTGAAGGCCCAAAGCCTGCCTCGGTGTCACCTGACGAGAACGAGGGTCGCTGGGGGGCTGCAACTTTGCCCGCCTCGATGGAAGCCACGGTTTCGGACGGCCGCCCCCGTTGCCTAGCGTTCAAGGTGGACGGGGACCACTGCCGTCTCGTCGCCAAGAACGGCGCCGTCTGCGGCCGTCACCTCTGAGGAAGGTTTGAATCAGGGACCCGCCCCTGCGCAACGCATGCAGCGTGTCCTGGGCGTAG
>JBFGSX010000173.1:0-4460 GCA_041566495.1 Thermoplasmatota archaeon | reverse complement strand
GTCTACGCCGGCATGGACAAACTGCTGCCCGGCCACCACCGAGCCCCGCGGCACCAAGGCTGGGAGCTCGACATGGAGACCGGCAAGGTCAGTCCGATCCGGGCAGACGAAGAAGAATGACCTACGCGTAGCTCGCTTCCGCGCAAGGGAAGTAGCTCACGGTGCGCCCTTGGCGGACCGCTTCCAGTAGGTTGGCTTCCAAGAGGCGCTTGACGTGCCAGTGGGCGACACTGGCCTGGATGCCGAACTTGGCGCACAGGTCCTTCTGGATGGCGCCCGGGTTCTTCTGGATGAACGCGTGGATATCCTTGGACCGGTCATTGTGCAGGATCGCGTACGCGTCCTTCTGGTGACGGCCGTAGCGACCACCATTCTCGAAGAAGTGGCGGCTGCGGCCCACACGCTTGGAGACGATGAGGTGCTGGTGTTCCAGGAGCCGCAGGTGGTGGGTGACCGCGGTGCGGCTCAGGCCTGAGTGCTCGCAGAGGTCCTGCAGCGTGACGCCCGGGGTGCCGATGATGGTGCCGTAGATCTCTTCGCGCTTGGGGTGGCCGAGGACGGTGTCCTTCTCGAAGCGGGTGAACATCGGGCTGGCGTAGGGCAGGAAGCGGCGGCCGTCGTTCAGGGCCGATGCGCTGGCGGCGCCGGCGCCGACGGTGGCGGACTGGCCCGCGAACCACATGGCGACCCCCAGGCCAAGGGCTGCGGCCCCAAGGATGAGCATGGGCTCACTGATCTCGGGCCAGGCCTTGGCGACGGAGGCCTGTGTCTCGATGGGGCCGGACTCCTCGGCGGCTTCTTCTTGGTCCGCTCCAAGCAGTTCGTCCACCTGGCGCTGGGCCTCCCCGAGGTTCTCGTGGACCGGGCGGACAAGTTCGTCCAGGGTCGCGCGAAGGGCTTCGGGGTCCGCGGCATCTTGGACGTCGCGCAGGACCTCTTCGCCTTGGCCATAGGCCTCAGAGGCGGCGTCGCCCACGGCGTTGGCTGGATCCTGGCCAGGGTCACCCGGAGGCAGCATGTCCTTGACAGTCTCCCTTGCGTCCGCGATGGCCCCCTCGACCTGCCCGACCACAGGGTCGGTGGCAGTGGGCGGATCGCCGGACGCTTGGGCCGATGCAGCGAGCAACAGCAGCGTCAGAAGGCAGGCCGTCCAGTTCAGGCTCCTTGACAACACAAGCTGCGAGCCGTTTCTCGCAATATAACCGCTATTGTCACTTCGATGAAACATTACAGGGCCTCCCAAGAGGGCAATCACTCCAGAAGACTGGTCACGTCGTCAAGCAGGCCACTGGTGGTGTCATCGACATCCACAGGGCCCTGGCGGATCTCAGGGACCGCTTCGGTGCTCACTTCGGCGCCGAACCAGCCGGCGACCGTCTCCTTGATGGACCGTGCCGCGTCACTAATGGTCTCGCCGACCGCCTTCGCGGCTTCTGCGATGCCTTCGCCAGTGGCTTGGGCGGCATCCGAGACGCCGTCGCCGGTCGCCTTGGCAGCGCCTGCGATGGCCTCTCCGGCAGCCCCAAGGGCGTCTCCGGTCGCGGTGCTGGCCGCCATGAAACCGTCGCCCATGGCGATGCCAGCCACCGCGATACCGTCGGTGATGCCGGCGGCGCCGTCACCAAGGCCATCGACGAGGCCTTCGGCGCCATCGGCCAGCCCGTCGGCGACGGAGATGCCGATGCCTTGGATGCCGAGACCGAATGCGCCCACGTCGTCAAGGATGCCCACCACGGTGTCGGCGACGCCGTTGGCGAAGCCCGCCACCGCATCGGCGATGCTGGTCAGGAAGTCTTGGGCGGCCGCGACGATGCGTTCCACTTGGCTCACGGCGGTCGTGGGGTCTGCGACGGTGTCGTTGACCGCGTCGGCCACTTCCTCCACGAAGGTCTCGGTGGCGTTGATGGCGTCGTCCGCCATCTCCTCGGCTTCCTGGGCCTCTTCGGGTTGCTCAGGGGCCGCGTCGCCCCGGGGGGTGTAGAACGGCTCGCAGGCCTCTGGTTCGAGGCCGGCATCGTCGGCGGCCCAGCAAGCCATGTAGGCGGTGTGGGCCGCTTCACCTTGGATCTCGTCGGGCGAATCATATTGGCCCGCAAAACCGACAGGGTCCGAGGTGGCGTTGTCGGCCCGCTCCGCCGCGTAGTCTTGGGCGTACTCAGTGGCCGTGGCATAGCCGGGCTGGGGACCGGGTTGGGCCATGGCAGTAGCGGAGACGGCGAGCAATGCGAGGAGCAGGACAATCAGGCGCATGTACAGGGAAGCCGACTCAAGACCTAGATAATGTGCGCGGTGGGCCGGCTTGATTCACCCCGATTTTTCGTGGCCTCGGCGATTGCATGGCCGAACCTCGGGGGGCAGGGGTGCCGTCAGGGTCCTTGGGAAACGCCTTTTCAAGGGTCGGCTTGGCGGAGTTGATGAGGGTCGTCGTCACGGGCGCCGGAAACGCGTACGGAGAAGCCATCGTGCGAGCACTCCAACAGGAGGGTCACATGATCCGCCTGTTCGGTGTCGACGGTGAGATCGCTGCCAAGTTCGAGGGTGCCCAGTGGCATGCCGGCGAACTCACCACGGTGGGCAGCATCGAACCGGTGCTCGCCGAGCGTGAAGTGCTCGTCCACGCTGCCTGCATGGACGAACCCGGCCGGGACAAGCGCGTCCACGCCATCCACATCGAACGGGGCACCCTTGGTTGCAAGTACGGCGCCGAGCGAGAACTGCTGGACCAGTTCATCCACATCACCCCCGCCGATGCCGGCCGCACCTTCAGCGTGGCTCAAGCCCGCGCCGTGGGCATCGTCGAGTCCTGTCTCAAGGTCCCGACCCACGTGGTGCGCGCCACGGACCCCGCCCAAGCAGCCGCCGAGGTCGTCAAGGCCATCGGCGCCGGCCAGCACTTCGGCCGCTACCCCGGCCGCGAGACCGACGGCGTCGCTTCCTGAATTCGAAGACCGTCCCAGCGTGCCTAATATGCTCTGCATAGGCTCACACCTATGCGAAGCATCGTCATCGCCACGCTTCTGATCAGCCTCGCAGGCTGCGCCGACACCACCCCGGCGGAGACCCAGGGCATGCCTGAGGCGGACGGACCTGAGCCGGAAACCGTCGAGCGCACGGTCCGCATCAGTGGATCCCCTGCCTGCCCCGACGAGTCGGGTCGCTACCAGGCCATCATCAGTCACTCGGGCACCTACACGGTCTTCGACAGCGGCGCCCTCTCCGCCCAGGTCTACGAGGAATCCAATGGCATGACCGGGTTGCAGACCGACAAGGGATGCCCCCAGGCCCCGGACACCCGGATCGCATAAGCTGGTCGGCGAGGGCGCAAGGGCGTGCGGCCCACCTTCAAGCTTCAAGTAGGTGCACCGACAGCCCCATGCGTGGCCAAACTCGTCCTGGTCGACGGTTACGTAGACGAACCGTCGGCTTTCGGTGTCCCCCCGTACATCTCGCCCCACGCGCGATATGCCGCGGGCGCCGCCATCAGCCAAGGCGCCGAAGTCGAGTACCACACCATCGACGGATTGCGGGCGAAGCCCCAAGCTCTCGAAGGGGACGCCTTGGCGGTCCTTGCATCCTGCAGCGTGCCGGGCAAGTACCTGCGGGGCGCTCCCATCACCCACGAAGAGACCGTGCAACTGATGCGGGAATTCAAGGGCGAGACCATTCTCTTCGGGGACAACGCCGCCTTCGGCTTCCCAGACCACGGGGGTGGCCACGCCACCACCAAGGGTGGACAACTCACCGAGCACCTGGATCACCTCGCCACCCGTGATGGTGACGCCATGATCCGCGACCTGTTTGCGGGCAAGACGCCGGTCAACCGGTTCCGCACCATGGACGAATGGAATGAGCACGCCTTGGTGGGCGCGCCCATCGTGGCCCAGCATCCTGACATGAAGCCTGGCATCCTCATGGCAGAAATGGACACCTTCTACGGCTGCGTCCATTACCTGTCTGGCGGCTGTAATTTCTGTTCCGACGCCAAGAAGAAGCCATGGTACCGCCCCGCTAGTGCCATCATCGATGAAGCCGCCGCGCTCTACGATGCCGGGGTCCGCCATTTCCGCCTCGGTGGCCAGACCTGCTTCTGGACATACGACGCCATCGGCGTCGGTCAAACAGACGAACCCAAACCCAACGTGGAGGCCACCGTCGGGCTCCTTCGCGGTGTCTCCGATGTCACCCCCGACCGCAAGGTCCTGCACATCGACAACGCCAATCCGGCTGTCATCGCCACCTGGCCGGACGAATCGGCTGCCATCGCACAGGGTCTCGTGGAATACGGCACCGATGGCAACATCGCCGCCTTCGGCCTGGAATCCGCCGACCCGGCGGTCTTCAAGGCGAACAATCTCAACGCCACCCCAGAACAGACCCTCGAGGCGACCCGGCTCCTCAACAAGGTCAGTGGCGAACGGGGGCCCACCGGCCTACCGTTCCTCTTGCCGGGCATCAATCTC
>JBFGSX010000172.1:0-4469 GCA_041566495.1 Thermoplasmatota archaeon | reverse complement strand
GCTCCGGTAGCTGCGCTCCAACTCCAACGCCACCTCTTCGGCCTGGTCGGGCTCATCCACCTTGAACAAGTACAGGGAGCCGGCCTGAGGGAACATCTGTTCGACGGCGGGCTTGGGGAGGAAGATACCGGAGAAGTGCCATTGTTCCTGGATGCCGATGATCGTGTATTCCGGGCAGGTGCCTGCGGCGATGCTACAGTCGCCGACTTGGATCTGCAGGCGGTCGCCCACTTCGTTGGCCAGGTCCTGGTTCCGTTCGTCTGTGGAGTACGGGTAGGACACGATGACAGTGCCGGGCTCGTCCAGAAGACGTTGGTATGTGGCTTGCTCTCCAATGCCGTCAAGGGTCCACAGCAGGTCGAATCCTTGGGCGTCCACGAAGTCTTGGTCGACCCCATAGACGTGGTGTCCGGGGGGCCCGAAGGAGCCCACAGGTTCGTTATCGACTGTGATGAAGTCCGGGTCGAAACTGAAGAGATCGATGAGGCGATGTTCACTCTTGATGCCCTGAACTGGGAACGCTGCGTTGCCTTCCAATCCTGGCACGTCCAATGTCGTGGTGGCCTCGATGTGGAAGCCTCCTGTCTGCCGTTCGGCGGGGAGGTCGAACAAGGCTCCGAAGATGCTGAAGAAACCGATGCTGAGGATGACGATGCTGAACATGGCCAACGTCATGCCGGTGCGGAAACGCTTGTGCTGAGGGTAACTCATCGCGGGGACGGCCACGGCTCGGAGGCGGGGGATGCGGGCCATGATCTGCCCAAGGGCTCGAGGACCCCAGCGCCAGTAAGTGGCGATGAGCACCACGCATAGCGTCAGCAAGACGCCTCGGATAGGCCCGACAATGTTGGCTTCCTGCAGGTCTGGGAACTTGGTGATCGTGAACATCGTGACAATGTAGTACGCCCCCAGGAGACCTGCCGTCACTGTGTCGATGATGGCTCGGCGCCCATTCTGGCGCAGTGCCAAGGCGGCTCCGATGGCCATACCCACGGGCCCGAAGACAATGAAGGACAACGATGGGATTCCTGGCGTCGTGGGGTCTGCGTTCTGCATCACCAATGCGACCCAACCAAAGATCGTGAAGCCCAAGCCGATGATAGCCAGCGGCCAACCGATGAAGCGAGACCACCATGGTCCTTGGTTGTCCGGTTCGTCGATCTGCCGGATGGCCCGCACGATGTTGAGGCGGGATTGCCGCACGGAGGCCGTGAGGATGGTGGCCAGGGTCAGCACGAGGCCAGCGGAGAACGCAACGGGCACGGCCTCTGGAGGGATGGTGAAGGGGATGGGTGGGAACGTTGCTTGCAAGCGCACCAGGATGGTGTTCAGCAACGCGATGAGGCCGTACGCCAAGACGAGGCCCAGTAGGGCACCGATGAATGCGGCGACCACTGCGTACAGGCTGCCTTCGAACAAGAACACCCGGACCAGGTCGCGGCGACTCAGACCCACGGCGCGTGCCATGCCGAGTTCGCTGCGCCGTTCCTCGGCCAGCATCGTGAAGATGTTGATGATGAGCAACAGGCCGGTGATGATGGTCAGGCTGCCGGCGAAGATGAGGAGGCTGGTGAACAACTCCCCGGCGGTGTCGGCCAGTTCGAGGAACTCTTGCTTGACCGGGTTCACTTCCAAATGATCCAAGACCAAGAGGCCGGGGTGGCGTTCCCTGGCCAGGTCGAGTGTCTCATTGATGATGATGACCGCTTCGTCGGTGCTGAGGTAGCCGGTCTTGGCGGTGCCCGGATTGCTGAATTTGAGGAAGTTGACCTCCCCGTCCCGCTCCAGGAATTCCTGCACCGATGGGAGGGGGGCGAACAAGGCGGCTCCAAGCCCGAACAAGTTGGCGCGGCCGCCATCGGCGATGGCGACGATGGTGACGTTGCGTTGCTTGCGTTCCCCGAACAGATCCAGGTCCAACTGGTCCTCCAACAGGTCGGCGGCCTGCTCTTCCAACGCTGCAGCCCGCTGGGCCAATTCGTCCAGGTCGTACACCGGGCGCAGGACCGCCGTGACGACGAGGTAGGGTGCTTGCACGGCTGCTTGGCCACGCACCGTGACGGTCCATGTGCCTTGCTCTAGGGCTTGTCCCGTGGGGGCCGTGATGTTGAGCCAGTAGGTCTGGGGCGGGCAGGCTCCACCGGGGCAAAGGGGCCCTGATGGGGGTAGGGGTGCGTCGACGGCCCGGGTCTCCCCTGAAGGTGACCGGACTTCAGCACTCAGGCTGGTTCCTTGCGGGCACGGCGTCCCCGTGAGGGGGTTTCCGCAGACCAAGACCACGGTCAAGGCGCGGCTACCACGGTCGACCTCGAACCTGTAATCGTCCCGCTCCTGTGCGGCTGGAGGCAGCAAGGGCAGGCCCGGGTCGAAGCTCGCCGTGATGGTCCCGCTGTTGATCTGGAACGTGGGCAGCAAGGGGTCGACGGGGACCGTCGTGGTGAGGGAGACTTGGTCTCCGACGTCGAGGTCCAAGGCATCCGCCAGTTCCTTGGATGCGATGGCGTCATTGGGTCCCAAGCCGCTGCCTGAGATCCGAGTCCCGTCAATGAGGTGGAATGTGCCAAAGGACGCGTCACGTTTGAGGTCATAGCCGACGATAGAGACCGACGGCTCGAACGTCCCGCTGCTATGCTCTGCCGCCACGTTCCACAGGGCGAAGGGTGCGACGCCATCGAAGAACGCCATGCGGGGATCGTCGGCGATCTCGATGGCCACCTCTTCGGGCCAGAAGTAGAAACCGTCCGCTCGCACGGTCTCGTCCGTGTCTCCAAGGGCGTCGAACACGGCACCACGGATGGCCGAGCCCGCAGATGATCCGGCCACGAGCGCGGCACTGATGATGGCCGTGCCGACCATGAGGCCGGCGATGACCGTGGCGGTCTGGCGGGGGCGCCTGCCGGCGTTGCGGGCCGCCATGCGCCACAGGATGGGGTGGCGGAACGCTTGGACGAAGATGATCCCCGCCGCGACCAAGGCGAGGACGACGAAGACGATCTCTGTGTTCACGTGCGGCGTGCCTTGGCCAAGGGCATCGGGCGGCCTTCGCCCTTCTCGATGGCGACGATGGTGCCTGATTCCATGTGGACGATGCGGTGGCAACTGCGCGCGATCGCCGGGTCGTGGGTCACCAGGACGTACGTCTGCTGTTGTTCGACGTTGAGCTTGTGCAGCAGGTCCAAGATCTCCTGTCCGGTCTCCGTGTCCAGGTTGCCCGTGGGTTCATCCGCCCAGACGATGGCCGGGTCATTGACCAGGCTGCGGGCGATGGTGACCCTTTGCTGCTGGCCTCCGGAGAGTTCCTTGGGACGGTGGTCTGCCTTGTCCGATAGGCCGACCGCGTCCAAGGCTTCCTTGGCTCGGCGCTTGGCGGCCTTGGGTTCGATGCCTGCCACGAGAAGGGGCAGTTCGACGTTCTCCTGCGCAGTCAGTACGGGGAGGAGGTTGAATGATTGGAACACGAAGCCCATGCGGCGGCTGCGCAGCTTGGTGCGTTGCAGGTCGCTCATGATGGCCAGGTCGTTGCCTTCGAGCAACACTCGGCCACTGGTCACGTCATCCAAGCCGCTGAGGCAGTTCAGCAGGGTGGTCTTGCCGCAGCCGCTTGGGCCCATGACGGCGAGCATATCCCCGCGCTGCACCTCGAGGTCAAGTCCTTTGAGGGCCTCGACGCGAAGGCGTCCGCTCTCGTACACCTTGCGGACCTGTTGTGCATGGATGATGGGGCGTTCCACGAGCCAGTGACCCTCCTGTGAGGCAAAAGGGGTGTGGTCCCTTTAGCGGCGGCGCAGGAAAGCAGCGCCGGCGATGGCCAGGGGTGCAAGCCAGAGGCCACCCGGGCTCTCCTGCTCGGCCGGGGGCTCTTCTTCCGCCGGGGGAGGGGGCGTGGTGCCTGGGGCAGCGGGAGCACCGGTGGGTCCGGTCGACGCTGCCACCATCATCGTCGGCGCAGCCTCCAACGAGACCACCACCCACACCGTGAGCTACGACGGCACCGCGTTCACGCCCACCGAACTGACCATCGCCATGGGCGACACGGTCATCTGGCAGAACAACGGCGACGCCCCCATGGCCATCATGGGCAGCGGCTCTGCAGGTAGCCACGGCCACGGAGACCACGGTACGGACGGCAAGGAATCTCCGGGTGCTCCGCTGCTGCTGGTGGGTCTTGCCCTTCTAGGCGCGGTCCTCGTCGCTCGCCGCAGTTAAGCAGTCAATTCCGCCGCGGCCTTGCGTGCCCCGGACATGACGGCTGCAACATCCATCGTCTCTACCTTTCTTCCTTCCATCAACACCTTGCCATGCACCACCGTCGCGCTCACGTCGCGGCTACTGGTGGCATACACCAAGTGACTGACGGCATCGTGGCGGGGCACCAATTGGGGTCTCTCGAAGTCCACCATGCACAAGTCCGCCGTGGCGCCTTCCACGATGCGACCCAAGTCGGGGCGCCGAAGGGCCTCCGCGCCCGC
>JBFGSX010000171.1:0-4535 GCA_041566495.1 Thermoplasmatota archaeon | reverse complement strand
GATCCGCATGGGCGACCGGGTCGCCGATCACGTCGAGACGGCGTGGTTGACCTTCACCCGTGGCCAACAAGGCACCCAATTCTTCGACGATGGGCGCGAGGCGGGTGTCCCGGCGATGTTCCGGCTGGGAGACCCGGCTGAACTGCAACATGGATTCGATGAACGCCTCCATACGCTTGATCTGCATCTCAAGGGATGCAAAATCAGGTTGGACTCCCTTGTCCATCTGCAAGGAGGCGACCTTGGCATGCATCTTCATGGCGGAGAGCGGCTTCTGCAGATCATGCGTGACGGACGAAGCGAAGGCATCGAGGGCTTTGTTGGCTTTCTGCAACTCGGCCGTCCGTTCGGCGACCCGGTCTTCCAGTTCTTCATTGAGGTTCCGAAGTTCCTCCGTGCGACGATGCACCGTGCGGCGCAGGGCGACGATCCATAGGCCAGCCAGCAAGGCGACGGCAGCGAAGCCCCAGAGTACTGGCGCGAGCCAAGCGGGGCGCGTGTCCAGGTCGCGGCGCACCCCAAGGTCGTAACCACTCCAATACTCGAAGACCGCCGCCTGCTCCCCTTGAGGGATGCTGCCCATCCCTTTGGCCATGATGGAGAGCAGGATCTCGTTGCCTTCGGGTACGCCCCAATTGGCGGGTGAATAGTAGAGTGGCTCGTCCAGGATCTTGATGTTGGTGAACCCTTCCCGGCGGATGACGTACCCCGTGACAGGGACGTTCTCGAAGAAAGCGTCCACGCTGCCCGTCGTCACCGCTTCCAGCCCGGCGCGCATGTCAGGCACGGGCACCAATTGGATATCGGGCCGGTTCTCGCCAAGCCACGTGGCGGCAGCGTAGTCTTGGATGACGGCCACACGCTTGCCTGCCATCTCTTCATTGGACGTGAACGGACTATCGGCCCGGACATAGAACACCTCGCCGAGCTCCATGTAGGGCCCATAGAAGTCCATGTACACATCCCGCTCGGCGGTGCGTGCCAGGCTGCCAAGCAGGTCCACTTCTCCGGCTTCCATGGCTTCGAGTACGGCAGTCCAATTGGCGTAGACCACGGTCTCGAACTCGATGTCCAGGTTGCGGCTGATACGGTTGAGCAGATCCACGTTGATGCCTTCGACGCTACCGTCTGGCAGGACCTGTTCGAACGGAGGGTAGCCTGGGTCTGGTGCGTACCGGATCGGGCCGTGGGCATCCACCCAGGCCCGTTCCTCCGGACTCAGAAGGTCTCCCTGAGCCACGGCAGCGGGCATGGCCACCAAGACCATGATGATGAGCCAGACCCCCCGCATACGGCAGGAACAGCTCCGTTGCGTGCAAAAAGGGTTCCGAGTAGAACAACGCAGAATCCAGCCATCTAGGCCGCGTGACAGCTCAGGTATCGGGACGCGTGCCGCGCCACATGAGGGCTGAGATAGCGACGAAGACGATCGCCATGACGATCGAGAAGGGCCACCATTGGGGCCCTTTGACAAGGGGAAAGGAAAGGATGAGGGCCGCAGCAGCGCCAGGCAGCGAGGTGCCGGCGACGCGTTGGATGCGTCGGAGGGTGTGGTCCACGCTTATTGGTCCGCCAGGCTGCTGAAGTGGTCGGCGACCGGCTTGCTGCCGGCCTTGCTGACCTTCATGTTGACCTGGACGATCTCGGACGTGACGACGTTGCCGCGGATGCTCTTGCGCATGCGCTTGCCGGGGGCGTTGATGGGGTGGAAACCACTGCCTTCTGCGAGCAGCAGGCGGCGGCGTTCGACACCGGCGAAGTCCTTGCGCATCGGGAAGCCGCTGCCGTCCGTGCCACCGGTGATGGTGAGCTTGTAGCCGGGCAGGTTGACGTTGATGCCGTCGATTTCGTCGCCGATCTTCTTGCCCTGGATGTTCTGGGCGTGGTGACCGGTGACTTCGAAGTTGTAGGACTTGCCGTCGGTGTCGTTGATGACGATCTTGTAGGTGGCCATGATGGGTTCTCCTTTGGTTGTCACACCGCCGCAGCATGGCTACGGCGTGGCACAACTGTGGCGCAGGGTATGCCGAGACGACCTCACGGGGAGGAAGCTCAGGGCAGCCACGGGCTTCCTGCGCAATGTCGGCTGACCTCCCGCCGGATTTAACGCCTGCGGCCAAGCAAAGCGGCCAATCCAAGGGGCAGCAACGGCAGGACGCCCGGGGAATCCTGGCCGGCGTCGGGGGCACCTTGGGAGCCTTGGAGGGCAGGGCCGGCGGTCCAGGCGAACGCGGGACCGTTGCCTTCAAGCCAGACCCCCGCGGCGGGGCGGTACCATTTGCCGAAGGTGCTGCCGACGACCTGGATGCCCTTGGCGTCCCCCGGGAAGTCGTTGTCGCCCTCGACCACCAACAGGACCGCCCGCCGGTCATCGGCGGCGATGGCCCCGATATGGACGTCATCGGGGACCACCAACATGCGCACAGATTCGCCTTGCACCCAGGCGACCTTGTCGCCGTGTTTGAGGTAGAGGTGCTTGCCGGCTGCGATCTGAGGCATGGCGTACCGCTCGGTCTCCAGTGTCAGCTTGGTTTGGGCGTCCTTGGTGGCGATCCAGAACGTGCTCTGTTGGCCATCAGCGACGGCGGCGATGAGGCGCCCGTCGTGCCAGTCAAGGCGTGCCGGGCCGCCCACGTCGAGGGTCCATTGGCGGATGCCGCTGTGGCTGTAGACGCTGATGCGGTCACCGCTGCTGACGGCCACATGGCTGTCGTCGAGAGCGATGAACCTGGGTGGCGTGCTGAAGCCATCCTGAGGCGCGGCGGGAATGCTGAAGCTGGACCCTGTCTTGCTGCCCAGCGCCGCGACGGTGACCGTGTTGCCCCGGATGAAGGCGGCCTTGCTGTCGATGTCGAATGCTTGGACGCCGGCGGCTTCTTGGGTCTGCGCTCCCCGTAGGATCTTGAGGTACTTGTCGCCGCTGCAGTCTGCACCCAAGCCATCCTGGCCTGCGATGTAGATCCAGTCGCCGCCATCATCGATGCGGACGTGCGGGAAGAATCCCTCGTCAAGGGTCTTCATCTGGCCGGTGCCAAGGTCGATGGCCACGACGTCCTGGCCCAGGTTGGTGACCACGGTGTCGCCTCCAAGATCCCCTTGAGAGAATTCCTGGTATGCAATGGAACATGCTTGGGTCGCGGGGACCAGCATGACGAGGGGCAGTAGAAGGAAGGGCAGGAGCTTCATGGGCGATGCCAGCGATGCCGTTGGCATGATGGTTCGCACTCCGTTGGGGCCCGCCCCGACAACCAGGCCACGGTGGCCAGGATGGGGATGATGCCGAGCCCCGGGGTCGCTTTCGTGGTGGCAGGAGAGACGGCGGCGGAGACGCGGCCAGTGCCTTCTGAGCGCAGTTCTACGAGGGCCGGGTCGCCATCTACGAGCACCCGCCAATCACCACTGGCCGGAGAGCTCCGCCATGGCCCGCCGGCGACCCGTAGGCCGATGTGGGTGGCGTTGTCGTCACTGTGATGCCCCAGGATACGGACGCCCGCAGAAGTGGTCTCCATGCGGTCGATGACGGGGGCTTGCAAGGGCAAGGCCTCCCATGCAGTGACCACGTCTGGCGCCGGCGGCACGATGATCTGCATGGTCGCCACGGCGTCCCCTTGTTCGCCTCCGTCGCTGGTGTTGGTGGCCATGACATGGTTGCCATTGGCCGCCATGACAGCCAACCACAGACGCACAGGCGCGGGGGGCTCATGTGCCTCAGGCGCGGTCCACACGAGGTTCCAGTCACGGCGAAGGGTGCCTGCGGGCTCGTACGTGGCAACGGTGGCGTCAGGGAATCGCAGCAAGCCGGCCATGTCTTGGCCGCCTCGGAGGGTGCCTGCTTCGACCTCCAGTTCGAATCCTCCCTGGGGCGCCGGGTTGGGCAAGGCAAGCGGACCCCCTGAGACCCTGGCAGATAGGGGATATGTCTCCCCGGGCCACCAGGCTTCGGGTACGCCGTCCAGGCTTGCGGTGGCGGCGGGGGCGGCAGGCGCATGGCAGACGGTGCAGTCTGCGTTTCGACCTGAGAAGCCGACGCTGGACGCGAAGGTGGCTTCCACCTGGACCGCTGCGACGACCAACAGGAGCATCACCACCCACTTGCCCATACGCGCGGAGCGGGCGGTCGCATCAAACACATTGCGGCGATGGGTTCTTTGTCCCAGGGCATGGTGCAGATGCGATGCGTGTTGTCCTACTGCTGGTGTTGACCGTCCTGGCAGGATGCCTGACACCTGAGCCGGAACCCACCCAACCTGAGCCTCGATCGGCTCCAGGGCCCGACACGACCGACCGTCCGGTGGACGCCGAGCTGAGCCGCATGGGGCGTTGGCTGGAGCCTTTCGACGCCGAGGTGCCCGCCGTCAACCTGGTGTTGTTGGCCGATGGGCGCCTGCTGTACTGGTCCGGCGTGGAGGCCAACGATGATGATGGTCCGACCCAGCAGACGTTCTTCACGACGTACCCCATGAGCGGCGAATCCCGCATCTTGACCTTCACGGACGATGGTGTCGAGATCCTCGAACCCGAGAACGCCATGGGGG
>JBFGSX010000170.1:0-4538 GCA_041566495.1 Thermoplasmatota archaeon | reverse complement strand
GGGACACCGAAGTGTTCGCGGAGCTCGCCGAACAATTCCGCTTGCTTGACCGTGTCAATGCCAAGGTCTGCTTCCATGTCCAGATCCGCTTCCAGCATCTCGGCCGGGTAGCCGGTCTTCTCAGCGACCATCTCGGTCACCTTGGCCAGAGCGTCGTCGGTACTGGCTGCGGGGGCGGCGGCCGGGGCCGCGGCGGGAGCCGCGGCGGGGGCTTCGGCCTGTGCCGGCGCGGATGCGGGACCCCTTTGCTCGGAGCCAGCCATGTAACCCGCGACCTTGCGCAGGGTGTTGTAATCCTTCAGTTGCAGGGACTCGTCCAAGGGGACGCCGAAGTGTTCGCGGAGTTCGCCGAACAATTCCGCTTGCTTGACCGTGTCAATGCCAAGGTCTGCTTCCATGTCCAGGTCGGCTTCCAGCATCTCGGCGGGGTAGCCGGTCTTCTCGGCGACGAGTGCCGTGACCTTCGCCAGGGCGGCGTCGCCATCGACCCTTTGCGCGGGTGGCGCAGCCGGGGTCACGGGGGCTTCGGCCTGTGCGGGCGAGGATACAGGCGCGGGGCCGGAGCCCGCCATGTAGGCGGCGACCTTGCGCAGGGTGTTGTAGTCCTTGAGTTGCAGGGACTCATCCATCGGCACGCCGAACTGCTCGCGGAGTTCACCGAACAACTCGGCTTGCTTGACGGTGTCAATGCCAAGATCGGCTTCCATGTCCATGTCGGGGTCGAGCATGTCTGTGGGGTAGCCGGTCTTCTCGGCGACCAGTGCCACGACCTTGGTCAACGCCTCGTCAGGGTCAGCCGCAATCACAGGGGTCTGGGTCGGGGCCGGGGCAACTGGGGCTGCCGCCGGGGCGCCTTGGTCGACGATGCGAAGGGTGCGGTTCACGACCTCGGTCTTGGCGGCGGGGAGGCCACTGATCTGGCTCAACCATTGGGCGTACAGACCGGGGTCAGCGACCCGCTCGTCTTCCCGGGCGACCAGTTGGGTGAGGGTCATGGCGACCTGGCTGCCGAAGCCGGCGGCCAGGCGCAGGGCGTAGCGCACATCGTATGCGCCGCCCTTGCTGAGGTTCAGGTCTCCCAGTTCAGGGTCGGGGTCGCGGAAGTTGGCGATCGGGGGAACGGTGCCCCGTTGTAGCATCTTCAGCGCGATGGCGTCCTCGACGCCGGCGCCCTGCGGGTGTCCGGTGAAGCCCTTCGTGTTGGCGATGACCACACTGTTGGCTTGGTCACCGAACGTAGAGCGCAGGGCGTGGATCTCGGCCGAGGCGCTGCCGCCCCGAGCTGGAGTGTATGTCTCGTGACTGACGAAGACGGTGTTCTTGGCAGCTTGGAGTGCATCGAAGCCGTAACGGGAGGAGGCGCGCTTGGTGAGGCGGGCCATGCATTGGCTGATGTGTTCGATGTCCAGGCGGCTGCCGTGGAAGGCGCTGTTGGCGACCTCGGTGGCCAGGAGCTTTGCGATGGGGCGCATGCCTCGGGCAGCGGTCTGGGGCGTGGTCTCCACGACCAAGCCCACGGCGCCCATGCCGACGATCATGCCATGGCGGCGAGCATCGAAGGGCAGTGCCGCTTCGGTGATGTCGTCCTTGGTGGTGGCGGCGCCACTGGCCAAGAAGCCAGCGCCGACCCACTCGAACATGGCGTCGCTGGTGACGTCGTCTGCACCGACGACCAGAACGCGGTCGCAGCGACCGGCGCGGATCCAGTCCTCTGCGATGGCCACCGCTTGGGTGGTGCTGGCGCAGGCAGCATTGACCTGGGTGTTGGGGCCACGGGCACCGATGAACTGGGCCAGTTGGGCATGGCCCATGCTCAGGACATTGAACAGGAACTTGCGGTTGAACTCGTAGCGCGTGGCACCGTGGTCGGGTAGTGCGTCCTGCAGGCGAGTGAACTCCGCTTCGAACCAAGCGGTCATCTCGTTCTTCAGGGGCTCGTCCTCGATGGCCTGCAACAATTCCTGGTACAGGGCTTGCAGGCCGTCCAGGCTGGCGCCGGCGTACTTGTCTGCGAGGAACTTGCTGACGTCTCGCAGCAGGTTGTCGTAACCTGGGAACGCGGAGGCGAAGATGATGCCGGTGCCGTCGCGCAGGGGTTCGGGCAACTTCCATTCCTTAGGGAGGTAGCTGCCAGTGGTGGTCTTGAGGTACGTCTGCTGGAGTGGGATGCCTGCGTCGCGCAGGGCTTCCAGGCCCGCCGCGATGGCGTACTGGAACGTGCGGTCGAGGGTGGATGCGAAGTCGCCTTCGAGGCCCCATTCGCCCATGTCGAAGTCACCCCGGCGGCCGGCCAATTGGATGACCTGGGCCACGTCGTTGATGATCTGGAAGGACGCTTGGCCATCGCCGCCCTTGACGAGGCGCACGATGTTCTTGTCCGCGAGCTTGCCCTTCTCGGCGTCCGGGATGGCGTCGATGAGGTTGTCGCCGCGCAGGATGCGGTCCCAGTTGTCTTCGGCGAACAATGCCTTGTCCGTGCCAGGCAATCCGACACTGATGCCGCTGATGCCGATGTCGTCCAAGTTGAGGCCGAACGCCTTGATGCGGTCGTCGACGAAGACCTCAGGTTGGCGGGGTGCGACGTTGGCGGCGGGAGGCGTGGTGGCCTTGGCGGGGACGCCAGGCGAAGGGGTGCTCACGATGGCTTGGTCGCCTTTGAGGGCGGCCAGTTCGCGGCTCAAACCCGCCAATGCATCGGCGATGACGTCGATGCGGGGGTCGGCCACGGGGGCCGCCACAGGAGCAGGTGCGCTGGTCTTGGAGCGGAACGCGCCGGTAGGGTCGCGGAACGCCGCAGTGTACATGGCGGCGTCGTTCAGGTCGGGCATCTCGGGCTGGTAGCCCCATGCGCCCAGGAACGCGAACAGTTCGTTGATGTGCTGGATCTCACCCTTCTTCGGGTGGTTGCTGCACATGGCGACGTGTTGCTTGCCCAGGGTGTCCTTGAGGATGTCCATGCAGAAGCCCGTGAGGGCCTTCTTGGGGCCGACTTCGATGAACGTCGTGACCCCTTCCTCGACCATGCGTTCGATGATGCCGATCCATTCGACGGGGCTCGCCACTTGCACGGCGAGGTTGTCCCGGATGGCTTCCGGGTCTTCGGGGTAGGGTTCGGCACCGACGTTGCTGAGCACCCGGACCTTGGGGCTCTGAACATCCAGGCGTCCAAGCACATTGCGCAGGGGCTTGCTGGCCGGGGCGACGATCTCCGAGTGGAATGCGGCGCTGACGGGCAGGTAGATGCATTGCAGGCCCTGGGCCGTGAGCATCTCGACGGCCTTCTCGACGCCGCTGCTGCTGCCTGCGATGACGGTCTGGCTGGGGCAGTTCTTGTTGGCGCAGATGACGTAGTCATCCACTTGTTCCAACGCCTTGGAGACGGTCTCCCAGTCGGCGGGGATGCTGGCCATCTTGCCCAGGTCAGGCAGGTCGACGTTGGCCATTTCGCGGCCACGGGCAGCGACCGCGTGCAGGGCATCGGCGAAGCTGAGCACGCCGGCTGCGACGAGGGCGCCGTATTCGCCGAGGCTGTGGCCTGCGACGACGTCGGGCTTGATGCCCCAGAGTTTCAGCAGGCGCAGGATGGCCACGTCCATGGCCAGCACAGCGGGTTGGGTGAACTCGGTGAGCTGCAGCTTCTGGTTGCTGGCCTTCTGGTTCTCCGGCGTGTTGGGAGTGGGCCAGAGGATGTCGGTGAGACGGATGCCCCCCAGTTCGTCGAAGAGGATCTCATCGGCTTCTTCGAACGTGTTGCGGACGATGGCGTACTTCTGGGCCAGGTCGCGGCCCATGTTGACGTACTGGGTGCCTTGGCCAGGGAACAGGAACGCGGTCTTGCCCTTGGGGGCCCCTTGGTTGATGAAGACCCCTTGCTGGAACGCCAACTTGGCCACGGACGGGTTGGTGGCGGCCTTCTGGGCCAATTCGAGCTTCTTGGGGATCTCGGCGATGTCGGTGACGGCCAAACCGACCCGGCGCTCGGCGCGCAGGCCTTCCTGGGTCAGGGGCTTGAACAGGTCGCGGATGCGCGGGCCATCACCGCTTTCGGGGAACGCGACGGTGGCGGGCAGGGAAGTGAGGCTGCCGGGCAGGGCGTCTGCGTCGAGGACGAGGCTCTGGGCTTCCAGTTTGGATGCGCCGTCGGCCATGTGGGCTGCGAAGGCGGGGCGGTCGAAATGCTCGCTCGTGGCGTTGGGGGTGGACACGGGGTTCTCCTTGACGGCCTTCTTCAGTTGGCCTGGGACGTATTCCTCCAGGACGACGTGGAAGTTGGTGCCGCCGAAGCCGAAGCTGCTCACGGCAGCACGGCGGGGGTGGTTGGCCGGGCGGGGCCAGTCGACGCGTTCAGTGGCGACGACGAAGGGGCTGCTGGCCCAGTCGATGCGGGGGTTCAGCTCCTTGACATTGATACTCGGGGGGATGATGCCATGCTCTAGGGCGAGCACGGCCTTCAGGACGCCTGCGGCGCCGGCGCCGGCTTTGAGGTGGCCGATGTTGGATTTGACGGAGCCGACACGGATGGTGCCGGTGGCCGGGGG
>JBFGSX010000169.1:0-4538 GCA_041566495.1 Thermoplasmatota archaeon | reverse complement strand
TCGATGGCGAAGTAGACGTCCCGATCCCAGAGCCGTGCGGTGCCTGGCAGGGGGTAGTAGCTGCCACTTTGGGGCTCCCAGTACAAGACGGGCTCTGCGGGCGTGCCCCCGACATCGAGGAAGGGGCGGTACGTGGCGATGCCATCATCGACCGCTTGCTGGGTGGCCACGAACGTGCCGTCTGTGCCGCCGATGGTGAAGTCGGAGCCCGTGGCGATGGTGAGGTCGTCTTCGGCGCCTAGGTAGGCGGTGGCGATGTAGCCACACAGGACCAAGGCCACGGCCAGGTGCACGCCATACAATCCGACTTGGTGCAGGCGGGGGGCGGGGCTCGAGACCCCGAAGGGCTCTGCCTTGCGATGGACCCACCAGGACGCGATGGCGATGAGGGCGGCGACGTAGAACCCTGCGAGCAGACCGACGACCACGTGCGCGGCCTTGACTTGCCGGATGCGGCCACACAGGAGTTCTGTGGCGAGGTGGAGGCCGGCGAAGGCGAGTGCGCCGAACAAGAGCTGCGTCGGCCACAGGGGTTGCCAGACGAAGCCAAGGCGGATGGTGGGGGGGTTGAGCCAGAACACCACGTTGCCCAGTGCCGCCAGCCATAGGGCTGCGCGGGCGATGGCGACATCCCGAGGCAGGGATGATAGGGCGCCGGCGCGCAGGACCCGTTGCAGGCTGATGATCAGCAAGCCCAAGCCGAGCACCACGAGGTAGCCGGGAGCGCCTGCTTGCCATAGGCCGATGAGGGCTGCCAGTAGCACGCCGCCGGTCAATGGTAGTGCTCGCTTGCCCCAGACGGCGCGGGCCTGGAAGACGAGTAGCCCCAGCATGACGGGGGTCACCAGGACGGGGAAGCGGCGCAGGTAGGTCTGGGTGCTCCAGCCATTGACGGCGGTGATGTGCCAGAGGAAGATGACCAGCAGGCCGGCGCCGAGGATGGCGATGGATGCCAGGCCGAAGGTCTTCAGATCAAGGCGCCAGCGTCGTTCTTCTTCTCCGACGAGCAAGGGCAGTGCTGGCAGCAGGATGGCGATGGCGGTGACCGCGAGCAGACCGAAGCCCAGTCCGATGCCCACGAGACTGGAGGCCTCCAGGACCATGCTCAGGAACGTCCGGGGCGACAACGCGGCCATCACGGTGGCGGCACCCAGGATGCCGGCGGTGACCCGGCTGAGGCCCACGAAACGCTTGGTGTCCAAGGCGACCCGGCGGGCCCACAGGGCGAGGAAACCTAGCAGGGCCACGAGGAACATGCCGGTGTGGAACTGCAGGCTGGATTCCCTGGCCAGGATCTCCAAGAAGCGACTGCCGGGGTCCGGGTCGAAGGTGTCCGTCGGGTCGGTGAAGGCGTGGACGCTGACCCAGAACCCGCTGCGGGTGCTCAGCGTCGAGAACACGGTCAATAGGAATGGCAGGACGGCCAGGAACGGACCCACGTGCGCATAACTGCCGTAGCGGCGGTGATGCAGTTGAGCGTGCAGGAAGACGGTCAACGCCAGCCACGGCATGAGGTTGGCCACCTCGACGGGATCCCAGGCCCAGTAGCCGCCGAAGCCTAGGGTGTAGTACGCCCAGATGCCACCCAGGCCCATGGCGAAGGTGTAGAGCAACCAATCGATGCGGCTCCACAACATGCCGATGCGGCTCCAGGCTTGTTCCCCGGTGATCTGTGCGGCGACGGCGGCGGCTAATGGCACGGCCGTCAGAGCGTACGCCATGAACATCACGGGCGGATGGATCAGGATGAAGGGGCTCAGCAGTGTCGGGTTGAGGCCGTTGCCCCCGGGGCGGTTGGTGAGCAGGAACTCGTTGGTGGCAGAGAACATGTCCTGCCACGCCACGGCACCCAAGTAGGCGGTGGCGACGCCAGCCAGGACCACTTCGGTCCACAAGCTGGATGAACCCGTGGTCTGCTCGGCGCGGTGGTGGCGCCACATGACCACTGCGGCGACGATGGTCGCGTACATGGCCCATAGCAGCAGGCTGCCTTCCTTGCCGGCCCACGCTCCAGCGATGCGGTAGCGTAGTGGCACGGCGGTCGACGTGTAGAGGAAGACGTACTCGTACTGGACCTTGACGAGGATGAACAGGATGACCAGCACGACGAACGTGATGGCGGCCGTGATCGCTGCAGCAGTGGTGCCCCAACGGAGCCAGCGACGGCCGGGCTCGTGGCCCCGCAGCGCCGTGAGACCCGCGATGAAGGCCACGGCACTCAGAAGGAATGCAAGGGTAGGGAGCCACTGCATCAGGACCGCTCCCCGATGCGGGCCAACGCGAACAACGCGGCGCCGATGAGCCCAGCGACGAGCAGGAGCGGCGTGGGGATGGGGCCATCACGAAGGTAGGTGTCCTGCGCGTCGGCGATGCTGCGGCCCGTGGGCAAGCCGTGCATCTCGGCGATCTCTTCGAGGGCCTCGTCACCGATCAGGCAGGGATCGCACCATGACGCCGAGTAGGCTTCGATGAGGACTGCGCGATCTTCTTGGCGAGTGATACCGCCCCCGTTGATGGGGTGGCTGACGGCTTGGATGGTCTCCCCCGGGGAAAACGTCCCAAGCGCAGCGCGGTCTTGCTCGATCCAGACCGCCAGGCGCATCCCTTCAGGGTCCCACGCTTCGTCGAGGGGGAAGTCCACGTCGACCCGTTCCTGCGTCCCGGGGGCCAAGCTGATCGCGCCAAGGTCGTGCAGGCTGCGCATGGTGAACGGGTGCTCGTAGACGCCGTTACTGAGGGCGGCAGGGGGACGGTAGTGGACGGGGTCCTCCACCAATGCGGCCCAGAGGCGCATGCCGCCAGTGATGCTGGACTCGGTGTCGATCCAGATGCTGCTGCGGACGACGTCGTCCATGATGCGGGTGGCTGCTGCGAGGGCGACGGGTGTGTCCGCCTGCAGACGGTCTTGCACCGCTGCTTCGTACATGGCAAGGGTGGCCTCGAAGGCTTGTCCCTCTCCAAGTCCCTCCATGGAGATCACGCCGTCGGCGACGAATCCGGGGAACGCGATGCCGTCCCGGAAGGGTTCGCTGCCGCCATGGCGCACGACGAAGCCATCACAGGCCCGGCTACAATCGGCACCGAACGCGAAGCCTAGGGGGTCGGCGTCGTCTGGGTACGGGTGGTAGACCAGCACCACGACGTCTGGCCCTGGCTCGGGAGTCTGGGCGGCCGCTGGAGCCACCAACAGAAGCAGGATCCACCAGATTCGCACAAGTTGTCCAGGGTGCCGGTATAGAAAGCGTGACGGTCGCCAGGGTCTGTTCCCACACCACAACCGCTTTGCCGGGGGGCCCATAGGGACACTTGTGCGACTTGTGGCCGTGGCTGCAGCATTGGCCATCGTCATGAGCGGATGCATCGGCGGGTTCTGGACGGGCCGGCTCGATGGGTCGGTCGAGGCTCCGTCGTTCAGCATCACGGACGTGGAGGGACAGAGCCTGAACCTCACCGATTACCATGGCCGGGTCGTGCTGTTGGATTTCATGGGTACTTGGTGCGGGCCCTGCCAGCGGGCCGTACCCGTCCTGGAGGACATGCAAGCAGCATATCCCGAACTGACCGTCATCTCGGTGAGTGGGACGGACACGGAAGAAGAACTGCGGTTCTTCCAAGCCCAGTACGGCGCCCACTGGCCCCATGTGGCAGACCTGGGGGTCGTTCGTGACTACCTGGAGGCAGGTTCGTCGGGCTCCACCATGATGTGGCCCAGTTACGCCATCATCGACCCCGATGGTCGATTGGTGTTCTACAACCGGGGGGAGACCTTGCCCGCGACGTTCACCGCCGTCCTTGACGACCTGACCACCCGGTCCGCGCCAAGCCTCACCGGCGACGCCATCTGGCCCATCGGCTTGGCGTTCGTGTTGGGCTTCGCCTCATGGACGTCGCCCTTCTTGCTGCGCCATACAGTGGCCCGGGACGAACGCCGCCCCATCAAGACCTGGGCGTTGCCATTGCTGATGTATGGCGGCATGGGGGTCTTGGCCGCGTGGTTCAGTCGCCCATTGTCCGGCCGCGTAGCGACCATCGCACCCTTCCTGATCGTCGGGGCAGTGTTGGCCATCGCCGTCTGGCGCACCAAGGGCACCGAAGCGGTCCAGATCGAAGGCAAACGCATCGACGCCGAAGGACCCTGGCGCCACGCCTCCGGGTTCTGGGGCAACACCCTATGGTACTTGTTGCCGGTCTGGGGCGTGGCATTGCATGCCGCCATGCTGCGCACATCGTCCTTGGAGACCCTGCTGATCCCCCTCGCATTGGGATTGGGGTTGGTGGCGGCGGAAGCGACCCAGGCCTGGCCGGTCGTCCGCGATCGCCTCCGCTCTGCAGGGGAGCGCGTGGGTTGGATCGGTGCCTCGGCACTCATCGTCGCTGCCGCCTGGAACGGCGTGTTGTTGCTACGCTGAAGCGGCCTTTCGAGCTGCTGTGCTGAGGGCCACTTCGGGGGCATCCAAGTCCACCCAGTGGCCCGTTGCTGTACCGTCGATGACCTGGGCATCGTGGACAGTCATGTGCCAGACCCGGTGGGTGAAGAC
>JBFGSX010000168.1:0-4553 GCA_041566495.1 Thermoplasmatota archaeon | reverse complement strand
TTTGCGCCCTTGCCGTCATCCTGGGTGGTGTTCATCCAACCCCAGTACCCGTTGTCAGGCGAGGTATGGAAGTAGAGGGTGTCATGGTGGCCCCCCGGTTGGGCGGGGTCGGCGTACACGACCCCGAACATCGCCTTCGCAGCAGCCGTCGGATCCCGTTCGCTGACGACGGTGAGTTCCATGAAGTGCTCCACGCCGTGCTGGTGCTCGAAGGGCACGGTGACCGCGATGGGAATGGTCTGGTCCCCTTTGCCGCTGAACGAGACCACAGTGGGCATGTGGACCTCCCACTTGGCGGGGATGTTCGTCACCTGGACCAACAGGTCATCGGGGGCGTCGCCTAGGTTGTGGACCTTGGCTTCGAAGAGGTACGTGGTGGCAAGGCCGTTGCTGAGGCGCACCGGGTCGTCGACACGCATGAAAACATGGCCGACCCCGGGGGGTGTCAGTTTGACCTCGAAGTCACCCAACTCCTCTCCTCCTTGCAGTAGGTCGCGGACCCGCCAACCGCAATCGGAGCCGATGATCACTTCGAGGGGTCGCTGCGGATTGGTATTGGGGCACGGGACCAAGTCGCTGCGGAAGTACGCTCCATCTCGGCTGGAGAATCGCAGGCCTTCCAGGCGGTCCCCTTCCCGGATCGGTACTTGGTCACTGTCGCGGATGATGAACTTCGGCACGACCGCCCGGTAGCCGGGTTCATCGGACTTGGACTCAGCGGACCAGACTGCGCGATAATGGATCGAGACGTAGCCTGGGCGCACTTCTCGCTGCAGGATGGCGAACCAGACGTCATCGGGGTCGTCGCCGTAGCGTTCGAATCCAGCCACCAGTTGCTCTCCCTTGAACTCGAACGACCACTCGTAGAGCCACGTCGTGGGGTGGTCCAAGGAAGGAGGTGCTTCTGTCAGGGGATCATTGTCGATGGCCGCCAATGTGACGTCGAAGATGAGGTGGGTGCCGGTCTCCTTGATGGATGCCGCCAGGACGTCCGCTTGGGGATACCAGCCGTAGGCGCCCACGGTCTCCCAGTGCTCTTCTCGACCCTGGTCCGTGATGGCCAATGTGCGGCCATATTCCTGATCCCCCGCCGGGTCTTCCCACTGGACCGCTTGGGCCATCGGAATGACAAGGAGTAAGGCGAGCCACCAACGCATGGCGCCCTCAGGCCCGGAATAGAGCGTTAAGGTTTCTGGTCAGGCCATCCGTCTGACAGGGATGTTGGGGTCCTATGGGCGCAAGAGTGGGCCGGGCCCGACCAAGTGATCGGGCCCGGACACCTGTTTCTTACTCTTCTTCGCCCGTGGCGGATTCGGCCGGTGCTTCTGCCGGGACCTCTTCGCCTTCGCCTGCTTGGAGAACCGACACCTGGGTGACGACGTCTTCGCCGTTCAAGCGAACGATGCGCACACCTTGGGTGCTGCGGCCCAGTTGGCTGATCTGGGAGACCGGGGTCCGCACCACCATGCCTTCACGGGTGATGATGAGGATGCTCTCATCACCGGCGACCGGGCGCAGGGCCCGCACGCCGCCGTTGCGTTCGTTGACGACAATGGTGCGCACACCCTTGCCACCGCGGTGGGTCTTGCGGTACTCGTCCAGGTTGGTGCGCTTGCCGTAACCGTTCTCGGTGACGGTCAAGAGTTCGCTGCCGGCTTCGGCCACGGCCAGGGCGACGACTTCGTCGCCTTCGCCGAGGCTGATACCACGCACACCACTGGCGACGCGGCCCATGCTGCGCACTTCATCTTCATCGAAGCGGCACGCCTGGCCCTTGCGGGTGGCCAGGATGATGTCCTGTTGGCCATCGGTGCGGCGCACCCCGAGCAGTTCGTCATCATCCCGGAGTTCGATGGCCTTGATGCCGACGACGCGGATGTTCTTGTACGCCGAGAGCGGGGTCTTCTTGACGATGCCGCGCTTGGTGGCAAAGAACAGGAACTGGCCCTCTTCCTCGAAGTTGCGCACGGGGATGATGTTCTCCACGCGTTCGCCTTCATCGAGGTTGATGAGGTTGACGACGGGCTTGCCGCGGCTCTGGCGGCTACCGGACGGGATCTTGTAGCCCTTGAGCCAGTGGACGCGGCCGGTGTTGGTGAAGAAGCACAACCAGTCATGGGTGGAACCGATGGTGGTGCCCAAGATGTGGTCGTCTTCTTTCGCCTGCATGCCCTTGAGCCCCTTGCCGCCGCGGTTCTGTTCCTTGTACGTGTCCAAGGCCATGCGCTTGAGGTAGCCTTCCTTGGTGAACACGAACACGGAGGTCTCCTCGGGGATCAGGTCCTCGTCTTCGATGTCGATCTCGCCGTCTTCGATGGCGGTGCGGCGTTCGTCGCCGAAGTTGTCCCGGATCTGGGTAAGCTCGTCCTTGATGATGCCGTAGACAAGGCCCTCGTCAGCGAGGACGCTCTTGTAGTACTCGATCATCTTGGTCAGCTCGGCGTGCTCCGTGCGCAGTGCGTCGGATTCGAGGCCGGTCAACTTCTGCAGGCGCATATCGAGGATGGCCTTGCATTGGATCTCGCTGAGGGCGAACTTGGACATCAGGCCTTCACGGGCCGTGTCCGCGTCCTTGCTGCCCCGGATCAATGCGACGACTTCGTCGATGTGGTCCAGGGCAGTGAGTAGACCTTCCAGGATGTGGGCACGGGCCTCGGCCTTGTCCAGTTCGAACTGGGTACGGCGCTTGACGACGTCCACGCGGTGGTCCAAGAAGACCCGCAGGATCGACTTGAGGTCCAAAGTGCGCGGCATGCCGCCCACCAGGGCCAGGTTGTTGATGCTGTAACTGGATTGTAGCGGGGTGTGCTTCCAGAGTTGGTTCAGCACCACGTCGGTGATGGCGTCCTTCTTGAGTTCGATGACCATGCGCATGCCGCGCCGGTCGGATTCATCACGCAGATCGGAGATGCCTTCGATGACCTTGTCCTTGGCCAGTTCGGCGATCTGCATGAGCAGGCTCGCTTTGTTGACCTGGTAAGGGATCTCATCGAAGACGATGCGGTCCTTGTCGTTGCCCATCTGTTCGACGTGGTGCTTGCCGCGCACGATGATGCGGCCCTTGCCACTGGCGTACGCGTTGCGGATCCCGCTGCGGCCGTAGATGATGCCGCCCGTGGGGAAGTCCGGCCCATTGACGTGCTCCATCAGGTCCATGATGGTGCATTCCGGCTCTTCGATCAGGTGCAAGGTCGCGTTGAGCACTTCCGTGAGGTTGTGGGGCGCGATCTTGGTGGCCATACCCACCGCGATGCCGTCGGCGCCGTTGATGAGCAGGTTCGGGATGGCGGCTGGGAGCACCGCCGGTTCCTTGAGGCGGCCATCGTAGTTGGGAGCCCAGTCGACGGTGTTCTTGTCGATGTCGCCCAGCATCTGGCTGCTGATCTTGGCGAGGCGGGCCTCCGTGTAACGCATGGCTGCCGCCGAATCGCCGTCCACGGAACCGAAGTTGCCTTGGCCATCCACGAGGGGGTAGCGCAGGCTCCATTCCTGGGCCATGCGGACCATGGCGTCGTAGACAGAAGAGTCACCGTGCGGGTGGTACTTACCCAGCACTTCACCGACCACGTAGGCCGATTTCTTGTAGCCCTGGGTGTGGCCCATGCCGAGTTCGCCCATGGCGTACAGGATGCGGCGATGGACCGGCTTCATGCCGTCCCGGGCATCGGGCAGCGCACGGCTGACGATGACCGACATGGCGTAGTCCAGGAACGACTGGCGCATCTCTTGCTCGATGGGGCGATCGACGCGGCGGTCGCTTGGCACGATGGTCGCGGTGGGCAGGTCGTCCGGGTCGTCAGGGGAGCCGGCGTCGACGACGACCGGTTCGGGCAGGTTCTCTTCTGACATCAGATATCCACCTCTGCTTCGAGGGCGTGCGTCTCGATGAAGTCGCGGCGGGGCTCGACCTGGTCGCCCATGAGGGTCACGAACAGCTCGTCAGCCAGAACAGCGTCTTCGATGGTGACCTTCAGCAGGGTGCGGGCTTCGGGGTCCATGGTGGTCTCCCAGAGTTGGGTGGGGTTCATTTCACCAAGACCCTTGAAGCGCTGGACGGAGATGCCCTTGCCGCGCTCGGCGCCTTCGGGGGTCCATTCGTCGACCAGCCGTTCCTTGGCCCGGTCGTCGTAGACGTAGCGGTCCTGGCCACCCTTCTTGAGGCGGTACAGGGGGGGTTGCGCGATGTAGATGTAGCCCCGTTCGATGAGATCGGGCATGTAGCGGTAGAAGAAGGTCAGGATCAGGGTCCGGATGTGGGCGCCGTCCACGTCAGCATCCGTCATGATGATGATCTTGTGGTAGCGGGCCTTGTCGGCGTTGAAGTCCTCGCCGATGCTGGTTCCGCAGGCCTGGATGAGCGCCTGCACTTCCTTGTTCTGCAAGATCTTGTCCAAGCGGGCGCGCTCCGTGTTCAAGATCTTGCCACGCAAGGGCAGGATGGCCTGGGTGGCGCGGTCGCGGCCTTGCTTGGCACTGCCACCGGCCGAGTCACCCTCGACGATGTAGATCTCGGAGAGCGCGGGGTCGCGGCTCTGGCAGTCGGCCAGCGTGCC
>JBFGSX010000167.1:0-4572 GCA_041566495.1 Thermoplasmatota archaeon | reverse complement strand
CGTGGTGCCTTCAACAGCCGTATCGGTTTTCTCATGGCGGCCATCGGCTCCGCAGTGGGCCTGGGCAACCTTTGGCGCTTCCCATACCTGGTGAGCCAGAACGGCGGCGCCATCTTCGTCGGCCTCTACATCATCTTCCTCTTCCTCATCGGCATCCCCGCCCTGCTGGCAGAACTCAGCATCGGCCGCGCCCGCCAACGCAACGCCGTCCAAGCCTTTGAGATCGACCGCAAAGGCCGCAGCTACTCCTGGATCGGCGTGTTGTTTTTGGCCACCGCCGTCATTCTCATCTCCTACTACTCCGTCATCGCCGGCTGGGCCGTCGCCTACGCCTTCACCGGCATCTGGCAACCCCTCTTCCAGACCCTCCCCGGCTTCCTCACCGGAGACGCCGGCGCCGCCGGCAACTGGTTCATGGACCTCGCCGTCAGCCCATGGGCCATCTTCTGGCACCTCCTGTTCATGGCGATCACCACCACCATCGTCATCCGCGGCGTCAGCAAAGGCATCGAGAAATCCAACCTCATCATGATGCCCATCCTCTTCGTCTTCATCATAGGCCTCGCCATCTACGGCTCCTTCCAGAACGGCGCCTGGGCCGGCTACGAATTCTACTTCAAACCCGACTGGACCAACTACCAGAGCTTCTCCTCCATCCGCCCCGTCCTCAACGAAGCGGCCGGCCAGACGTTCTTCAGCATCGGCCTCGGCCTCGGCACCATGCTCACCTACTCGAGCTACCTCAGCCGCGACAACAACCTGCAACAGACCGGCCTCATCATCGGCTTCAGCGACACCCTCGTCGCCATCATCGCCGGCCTGATGGTCTTCCCCCTCATGTTCAGCCTCGGCCTCGAATCCCAGATCAACACCGACAGCAGCGTCGGCGGCCTCTTCATCATCCTGCCCACCACCTTCGGTGCCATCGGCGGCGTCCTAGGCCTAGCACTCGCACTCGGCTTCTTCGTGATGCTAAGCTTCGCCGCCCTGAGTAGTGCCATCAGCCTCCTCGAAGTCCCCGTCAGTTACGTCGTCGACCGCAAACCCGAATGGGGCCGCACCCGCGCAGCCCTCCTCGTCGGCATGAGCGTCTACATCGCCGGACTACCCGCAGCCATCAGCCTCGCATGGCTCGACTTCGCCGACGCACTCGTCGGCAACATCCTCCTATTGCTCGGCGGCCTCCTATTGACCCTCTACGTCGGCTGGATCCGCCCCGACCTCCTCGACGAACTCAAAGTCGGACTCGGCAAAGGACGCGACTTCAGCCACATCGTCAAAGGCGCCATCCGCTACCCCCTTCCCGTCTTCCTCGTCATCCTGCTAGGATTCGGTGTCGCCTCCTTCTTCGAGGCCTACCTCTTACCCTAGGTCGGAACTAGCCCTCCGACCACCCATCGCAGGAGTAGCCAAGCGGCCAACGGCGTCCGACTTAAGATCGGATCTTTAGTGGTTCACCGGTTCGAATCCGGTCTCCTGCACTCGCTCCGCTCGTTCCGGAGCCCGGAGTCGCATCGCGCCCTGCGAGCGCGGCGCGATGCCCGGCAAAGTTGCTCGCTGCGCTCGCATCCTTTGCCGGCGCATCCGGTCTCCTGCACTTCACGGCGATAGACGAATAATGGCGGCACATTGTGGTCGGCCCAAGTGGGCTCCAAACGTAGTCGCGAAGGCACAGGCCCGCAGCCGCGGCCCCCAAAGAAGTGCCTAGCTGCCAACGCTTGGCCGAAGGGCCTGGAGCCAGCGAGCCAGCCGGCGTCGGCAGCGGCTACTCAGGCGCTATGTGCGCCGGCGTCAAACCGCGCAATATCGTCCGGGTGAAGGTATAGCCTCAACAGGACGCCGTGCTCGGCATCGAGGGTCGTAAAATAAGGCACAAACCGCGTAATGCCGGGGCTGCCCACAGAGCCCTGGTCAATGGTCACATGGCCGGGAACGAACGAAGTTTGAAGAATTGCAGACCGCCAATCCGGGTGCGGCACGAACGATGCCAAGGCGCTCCAGGCAGGCAGCAGTTCAGCAGAGGCTGCGTAATTGATCTCGTGGAGCCAACGGGCTTGGAGCATCATCCAGGCAGACCCATCGACGGTTGGCCTGGGCCGATGAACGCACGTCCGCTTTTCATCTACGGCGTCTTCGTAAGTGACGCGCCATTGGCGACCGTCGACAACGTCTAACACGACATCCCCGCCCTTTTGGAGGAGGAATTCCCAGGCCTGCCCAGATGCGTCGATTCCAAGGACCTCCACAAAATCCGGGGGCGGATCTCCGTCGTAATCTGGGCGCTCTAGCAATGCATCAAAGGAAAGCAAGCAGCCCTCAGAAAGAACCTCCGCACCTTTGGAGGACGATTGAGACAGCGCATCCAGCGCCGCGCGCATTGTAAATGAGGTGTTGAACCAGGGAACCTGCAAGCCGGAATCCCAGCCCGGGCCAATCAGCGCTTGCTCCCGCATGGGCCAGGCCCGGATTTCCTCCAGTGGCCCGCCCATCTCGACATGAGTGCGCTCCAAGACAATGCCGAAGGGATAGCCAGGTACTGGCAGTTCCATCGCGGTCGGTGGCGCCGGCCAATCCTCGATGAGCTTGCTGCGTAGACCCCAGCCACGCCATGTAACGTCGTTTTGAGTCTTGGTTTCGATGAGCGTCGCCGGTTGGTCGAGCAATGTCCCGGCCGCGATTGAATAGGGCACTTCCACGCCATCGTCTGTGATGGTGTATTCCCCCAGTTGTTGGCGTTGGAGGTTGAGGGGTGCTGGAAGGGGGGATGGCGAGAATCGGGCCGAAGCATACAGGCATTCGTCGCCATTGATGCAATGGTCATCGATTCGGACGACATTGAAGTCGCCATCGAGGTAGAATGTGGTGTTCAGAGATCGCCCTTGCGTGATGTGCAGGGCGTAGGCGTCGCGAATGATGCCTGCTGCGTCTGCGATTTGCTTCGGTCCTTCGAGGGCGATCGTGTATGTGTCGAAACTGGCATCCACATACTTGGCCACGAACGACATTGGGGCTGGGGGCTCCGTGGGTTGGCCGGTGCAGCCCGAAAGGGAAAAAGTGGTCAAGAGCGCGCACAAGAGGAGCACTGCCTGGCGCACGTTCGATTGCAGCGTGGCTCGGGCTTAAAAGGTGGCCGCGTGGGACGCGTACGGGGTCGTCTAGCTGGTGCGCGTGGTGGTGGCCCCTCCGGGGCCGCGCCCCTGGACCACCGCATGCGCTAAGAGGGAGCGGGGGAGTGGATGCTCATGCGTTCCTGGCCTGTGGCCTTGCTGCTCCTGTCTGCTCTCGCGGGTTGTGCCGACGTGGCTCCCACCACCGACGCCGCCACCGAGCCCGAAGCCCCGTCGTGGGGTCCTCAAGCCGTCGTCGCTCTCATCGACACGGGCATCAACCCCTACCACGTGGATTTCCGGGACAACAGCAGTCTCGCCTTCGTCCACCCCTCCATGTACTTGCCGGGCTACGACGCAGACACTCCGGCGCTCAACCTTACCCTGAACGCCACGAGCCTAGAGGCGGCCCTGGACGCCGACGCCGAGGTCTGGGCCGAGGTCGAAGCCGGCCAGAACTACTGGATTCCCGGCACGAAGATCGTGGGCGCCATCAGCTTCAACGGCGGCATCGTCTTCGACACCGGCCACGGCACCATGACCGCCAGCCGCGCCGCTGGCAATGCCTACTCCTTGTGCCCCGAGTGCCGCATCGCGGCGGTGCAAGGCTTCAACGCCCAAGCGGTCACTTGGGCCAGCCAGCAACCCTGGATTGATGCCCAGAGCAACAGTTGGTCCCCTCTCGTCGTCTTCCAACAAGCAGACATCGCCCAGGAAAGCGGCCTCGCAGACGCCTTCGAAGAAGCAGCGACGCGCCACTTGGTCTTCGGCAGCGCAGGCAACGGCGTCGCAGGCAAGGGAGGCGCCATCGGCCACCCCAGCTTCACCCGCAGCACCAGCGGCCCCACCGGCGTCATCTCTGTCGGCGGCCACGACAATGGCGAGCTCATCCTATGGAGCGGCTCCGTGCCCCACGTCGTGGCGGACGCCTGCGACAACTGGGCCGCGGTGGGCGACACTATCGATGAGTACTCGCCGAGCGAGGGCGGCGGCACCAGCAGTGCCAGCCCCTACGCCGCAGGCGCCGCAGCTCGCTTCATCCTCGAAGCCCGCATCCTTGCCAACGACACCTACCAAGGCATCCATGACGGCATCCTCGTCCACGGGGAACCCCGGGACGCAGCCATGCTGGACGACGGCATGCTCACCTTGGACGAAGTGCAGCGCCTCTTGATGGTCACCGCCACCGCTCGGCCCGTCGAGACCGAGCACGATGGCACCTCCTGCGGCATGACCGGGGCCCCGTACAACACGTACCCCATCGCCTGGAGCGACATCCCCGCCGGCGTCCCTTCGTACTACCTCATCGGCTACGGCCAGATCAGCGTCGACAGCATGGAGCGCGCCCTGCATGTTCTGCACGGCGGAGCCCTGCCCGACCGCGGCGCTACGGTTGTGGAGCACGCGCGCTTCGAGATGGTCCGCGACGCCTACAACGACCTCCCCCGCTAACATGGACCTCTGG
>JBFGSX010000166.1:0-4626 GCA_041566495.1 Thermoplasmatota archaeon | reverse complement strand
TGCAACACCAGCATACCCCCAAGCACCCCTGGAGTCGCCACTGAGCCCATACCTTGATGGCTGACGGCGATGTGGCCAAGCCCGTGGCCCACGTACGCGCGGTGCTGTGGCATCATTTGGCGGCCCATGCGCCGAACCATGCAGCGCCCGCCGTGGACCCCAACGATCTGCTACCCGTGGCGGAGTTCACCGACGCATTGGACGAGTTGCAGGTGGCCCGGGGCGACGCCGGCCTGCATGAAGCCGGCAAGTCGTACGCCGCCCTGTGGGCCCGGACGTTCCGCACCTTGGTCCAGCACCTTCGCGGCCACCCCGAACAGGCCCTGCAAGTGTGGGCCAACGAAGTTTATCCATATCTCAGAGGCGACCGCTTGGCCGCGCGCACCCAACGCACCGGGCGACGCAGTTTCGAGGTGCTGGTACACGACGACATGCCCCCCGCCTACGTGGCCGGCTTGCTGGAAGGATTCGTCGGGCTCAGCCGCGCCCATGTCTCCGTCGACAGCGTAGGTGGAGGACGCTTCGTCATCGAGACCCGGGTGCCACCGACGGACCGCTTCATGCACATGATGGACCTGCTCACACAACTGCGGGTCCCGTTGCTTCTCACCAGTCTGCTCGCCTCCCTAGTGGGCACCACCGTGGCTTGGCGCTGGAACGGCGCGCTGGACCCGGTCATCGTGGCAGCGGTCCTATGGGGCACCATCAGTGCCCAGTCCGGCGCCAATGCCGTGCACGATCTGGCCATGCCCCATCGCGGGGGCCTAGCCGCCGCAGGCCCACCCAAAGGCTGGCTCTGGTTCCAGGCCGTCGGCAGCTACGTGGTGGCCGCGACGTCCATGGTGCTCATCATCATGGCCGGCCGCCCAGGCATCGCCGTGTACGCGACCCTGGGCCTGGGGATGGGACTCCTCTACCGGCGCCTCCGTGACCGTGGCTGGGGCCCCGCCATCGCAGCCATCAGCCACGGCCCCCTGACGGTCTGGGGCAGTTACCATGCGTTCGGCGGCGCCGATCTGATGCTGACGCCAGCCCCCGCGCTCCTGCTGGCCTTGCCCACGGGACTCTTGGCCGCAGCCATCCTGTACTTGGATGACCTGGCCGATCGGCCCTTGGACGAGGCCGCCGGCAAGCGTACCTTGGTGGTCCGCATCCCCCGGCGGCGGCAACTTGCGGTCTATGCCTTGTTGCTGGCGTCCGCGTTGGGCGCATTGACCTTCCCCCTCACCTACTTGGAGCCCATCTGGTTCGCGGCCGCCTTCGTCCTGGCAGGTGTCGCCACGTGGCTCGTGGCCACCGTGCGCCGTCACCTCGACGACCCCCATGGCCTCGCCCCTGCCCGTTTGGGCACCCTTGCACTCTTTGTCGCCACCGTGGCGGTCCTGGTGACCGCGACGGCCGGAGGATTCCCATGAGCCACCCCGTGACCGCCGTGTTCCCTGCGCATGTGACCGCCCGCCTCGACGATGTCGAAGCCCACCTGCGTGAGCAGGGCAACTCCCGCGAGCCCCGCCTCACTGCGTGGAGCGCCGAACCCCTGGAAGCGGGTGGCAAGCGCATCCGACCATTGTTGTTGCTGACAGCGTTCGATGCCTGCATGGGGGGCCGACAGCCCACCCCGCGCCAATTGGCCCAGACCATCGATGCCGCCGTCTCCCTAGAGTTGGTGCACACCGCCAGTCTCGTCCACGATGACATCATGGACGAGGCAGCACAGCGCCGGGGCCGGCCAAGCACCTACCAGGCCCATGGTCGGGACGCGGCCATCTTGGTCGGCGACTACCTGTTCACCCAGGCCTTCGCTCTCGGCGCCGGCCTTCCCAAGAACGTCATGGAGATGACCGCAGATGCGTGCCGCCGCCTGTGCGAGGGGCAGTTGCGAGAGCAGCGGCTCCAAGACGAGGGCGTCCAGGATCGCGCCGCCTACGCCGCCGTCATCCGAGACAAGACCGCCGTCTTGCTCGCCGCCGCATGCGGCATCGGTGCATCCCTTGCGGGGGTCGAGGAGAAAGTGGTCGACAACCTGTACCATTACGGCAACGCCATCGGCCACGCCTTCCAGGTCCTGGACGATGTGCTCGACGTGGCTGGCGACCCCGCCTGGACCGGCAAGCCTGCAGGCACCGACTACCTCGCCGGCACCCACAGCAGCCCGTTCCTGCACTACGCGGAGCGCGGAGGCCATCTGCCGACGGAACGCCGCAAGCAAGACTTCCCCAAAGTCCGGGACGACCTGTTCGATTCCGGCGCAGTGGCCGCCAGCCAGATGGAGGCCAGCACCTACACGCAGGAAGCCCTCCTGCGCCTCCGCCACCTCCCAGAAGGCCCCTCTCGGGCGGCATTGGAGAAGTTGGCGGAACTGCTGATGGAACGCGTCCAGTAGGCCGCCTTGGATGGCACCACTTTTGGCCCCTCCCGGCGGTGCTCATGCGTGGACCCCCACGTAGCGCACGCCTTGGCATACCCTTACTTGCCTACCCAGACGCCGACACGCATCGAGAACGGCGTGCCTCGGCCATGGAATGGCGCGGCAGAAGACGTGGCCGACCGGCACGCGGTGCTCGCAGTAGGCTCCAATGCCAGTGCTTCGGTGATGGCCGAGAAACTGGATAGAAACCAGACCGTCGGGCCGGTGTTCATGTCCCCGGCCTTGGTCATGGACCATGATGTGGTCTACTCCGCGCATGTCAGTGCCAGTGGGAGCATCCCGGCGACCCTGTGGCCGAGCCGAGGGACCACGGCTTGGCTCACCATCACGTGGCTCAACGCTGCCCAATGCGCCAGCATCGACCGCACGGAACCCAACTATGATCGCCTGGCCATCCCCGCCCGCTGCCTGCGAGGATCCCCTGCTGCCAGCGACGCGCAGGCCTACATCAGCCAGCACGGCGCCCTGAACATCGATGGCCAGCCGGTGGCCCTGAAGGAGATCACCACCCGCCAGCGGCGCTTCAAGGCCATGACGCAGGCCCAGATCCAAGCCCATGTCAATGGCGACGCTGCGCCAGCCATCGCGCGCCACATCGAGGACGAGGCGGCCCGCCATGAGACCTCTGCTCGGCTTCAAGCGGACGCACTGACGTGGCGACCATGATGCGCGCGCCACAGCCCGATGGTTGACGACGCTCCACGGCCACGCCGCCACGGACATCCTCCAAGACCATCTCCAGGGGAGCCCGTGTTCGCGGAACCATGCCGCCGCAATCGTTAAGGCGCGTCTGTCGGCGTCTGACGCATGCGCTTCATGGCTTTGCTGCTCATCACGGTGGCATTCGCGGGATGTACTTCGGTGGGCGACGAGCCCGTGCCCGTGAACGAGGACCCGGGGACCCAATTCGAGGACCCCGACCGCAACCTCACCATCGATGATCCTGGCCTCATCCCCACCACGCCCCCGTTGCCTGGAGAGCGCACCCTGCTTGAAGTGCCGACCTGGCGCCTGGGTGAATGGTGGCAGTACGAGATCGAGGACTTCCTGGGCGGAGACAGCGAGACCATCACCCGCGTGGTCGCCGGCACGGAGCACGACAACTACCTCGTCGGCTTCCCCATCGACCAGTTCAGCAGTTACGCCCTGGTCTTGCACCACCCTGCGTTCGGTGACATCCACCGCGAGGACCTCAGTTACGATACCCACGACTCTCCGTTCAAACACCTGCAGTTCCCCTTCGTCGAAGGCGACACTTGGGAGACCACGTTCGAGAGTGAGACCGTGATCTGGACCGCCGTCGTGACGGAGGTCGACCACGAAGCAGGCACCAGCCGCGTGGACTTCACCGCCGCCAATGGCAACCCGGCCGGCTACTCGATCTACGACGCTGAAATGGGCGTGGCCACGGACATCTACTTCAACAATTACGGCCGCTTCCAAGTGGTCGACCACGGCTTCAGTTACACCGGCGACGTACGCGTCCCCCACGACCACGACCTCGTCTTCTTCGATGGTCGCTTCGCCGGGGTCGTGCCCTTGACCGGTGGCGGCTTGGACACGGGCAGCCCCAGCCAACCATCTGGCAGCATCACCGTCCCCGAAGGCTACGACCGCGTCAGTTTCGGCCTATTGGCCCAAGATGTGGCCGCCAGTGTCATCGACGGTGCCACGGGCGCCGGCCGCCCCCTCGGGTACTATTCCATCACGGTGACGGCTCCGGATGGCACGCAGTACTCCATGGAGGTCACGCCAGCCACGGAGGGTTGGTTCGTGGGCGAGTTCTACGACCACCCGGATCCCCGGGGCGAATGGCAATACACCGCGGTCGCCACCGGCGCCGGCGGCATCTTCATCGAAGGCATCGGATACCACAGCATCGACATCCAACTGCCCAGTGGTTGTGTCATCGCGAGCCAGAACTCACTGCACCACGGCAGCCTCTGCAAGGTCGACTAATCGCAGCGTAGCAGGACCTTGCCCTTGTTGCGGCGTTCCTGCAAGTAACGGTGGGCTTGACCAGCCTCCGCCAGCGGGAAGACGGCGTCGATGCGGGGCGGCGGCATGCGTTGCCGCACGATGTCGGAGGTGATCTCCTTGAGCCCCTGGGAGACGTCGATCTGGTCGCCAAGGGTCAACGCGTTGAGACCACTGACGCCGCAGTTGCGCATCATCAGTTTCACGGCGTCGATCTTCAT
>JBFGSX010000165.1:0-4695 GCA_041566495.1 Thermoplasmatota archaeon | reverse complement strand
CCCGTAGAAGACGGGTTTGATCGGAGGGGGGTGTACGCACCGAGGCAACGAGGTGTTTAGCCCGCCCTTACGAATAGTCCATACTGACCTTACTGAATGCGATCCATGTAGAATCAATTTTCTGCTTTCAATAGACTGCGTATGCACGTGTCAAACGACACGGAACAAGATTTTGTCTTGTTTTGTGTTCCATCACTGTCGTGGTGGGACGGCCATAGTGACCTGGATCACCCGTTCTCTTTCCGAACACGGAAGTTAAGCAGGTCCACGTGGAGCCTTGTACTGTTGTGCGCGAGCCAACGGGAAACCTCTTCGCTGTCCACCACTTCTTTTTCTTTTGTGCCCCGGCACAAATCACGGCCTTAGGGCTGCCTCTTCCCAACCTTTGTAAGACCGCTAGCGGAAGCTAGCCGGTCCTGACCGTACGGTCCAGACTGCACCTTCGATAATGCGGTAACGCTGCGGACCATTTTTGGTCGCGTTGCCTTGCAGAGCCACGATGCGTTCCAAAGTGATGCTCGTCTGCTTGTCCCTGCTCTTGGCAGGAATCGCCCTGACGCCCGGCGTCAGCGCTCGAGATCTTGGTGGCGGAGCCGACGATGATTGCGTCAAGCCCACCAGCACTGGCGTCCACAAGACGTGCGGCCAGGTGTTCGTCGTCGTGAACATCATGAGCTGCCTCTGGAACGGCCACTGGGAAGAAGTCAGTGCCGGACCCGTGACCTACCGCGAATACCGCTGCGACGGCAACCCTCCGAGCTGATTTGGTGCGCGCATACATCCTTGCGGCCGCTCTGCTTGCGGCCATGATGGCCATGCCGGCCCACGCCGACCCGGGTCCCGACGTCTGTGAAACAGCCGCCGGCGACGTCATCGAGACAGCCACTGGCACCTGCGGCGGCACCATCGATCCATTCATGTGCGTGGGTGGCGGGGGCTCCAGCCGCACCGTCTCTGCCGGCGGATACTCCGTCGTCATCCTGATCTGCAACCCGCCCCCGGGCACCATTCCTCCCGTGGGTTGATGCGCGTCATCATCGTCGGCATCTTGCTGTTCGGGGCCATTGCCATGCCCATGGCGTCGGCCAAGGACGATGACCCGTGCAGGGGGTTCTGGATGTACGATGAAGACTTTGGCCACGTCCGGGTCTACACCAACGGCAACACTCAGTGCACCGGCGCCGACGTCTTGCTGCCTGCGGTTGAGCAATGCGTCACCGATGGTGACTACTACCCGCTCCGGACCATTGGCGCCGTGACGTTCTGGGAATACCGCTGCGGCGCATAGGCGCTGCCGGCGACCTCATCCTTTCTTTCCTACCTTTTGCGAATCCAGACTGCGATGGCCACGGCCACGACCAGCAGGATACCGATACCAGAGCTCTCTTCTCCTTCAGGTTCACCCGAAGGGGGTGGCGACACGGGTTCCGGCTCGCGCGGCGGTTCCACCACTGGATCCGTCCGGACCAATGGCACAGGATCTGGCCGAGGCTCAGGTTCAGGCTCCGGCGCAGGCGGAGGGGGTGGGGGCAGTGCTGGCAGGCTCAGGGAGACCTGTGCGACCCCGCCGATGCTGCTGCGCACATCCCACTGCACGGTGTAGGCACTGGATTGCTGCGGCACCGCGAAGCGGAACTGCATGGAGCTGTTTGCCTCGATCCAGCCAGAGGTCCCGTCCAAAGGACTGGCTTCTGCAGGGTATGCCATGGCGATCTCTTGTGGTGTCCGATTGTAGGGGTTGCTGACGATCATCGTTGCGATGCCGTCGGCCCACTGGCCTGAGATGCCAATATGTTGCCCTGCACCTCTTAGGAACAGTCCAGGTGGTTCGGTCGCGGTGCCTGATCGGCTCTCATCGTCGATGGTGCCTGCGGCATTGGGCTCGGGGAGTTCTGCTTGAGGCGCCAAGAAGTAGCCCCCTGGAGCGATGTCCGTCATTCGGACGGCGGTGCCCGAGTCGGCGTATGCTGTGAAACTCCACTGGGCGACCGTCTGTCCGATGCTGGCGTTCAGCGATTCGTAGTCCATGAAAACGTGGATCACGTGCTGCGCCGTGGCGCCGGGGAGTGCCGCACCGGGGCCGTCGGGTCCGGTCTTGTTCTGCATGAGGATGTGCTGGTCTGATTGCCAGGTCTCTCCGTCGTCCGTCCAAATGAGAATGATCGGGGTCGCGTTGCTCTCCTCGATCAGCAAGCGGCCCTCGATGACGTATTGCTCCTGTTCCAACGCTGCAGCACCTGCGACCTCAAGGCGCATGACCAAGCCGCCACCGAAGTCGTAGTCATCCACTTCCCACGCCCTCAGGTCGATGAGGTCGTAGCCAGAGGCGACGGCGCCCACGTGTTGTCCGTCTTGCCAGATGGCATGCTGGTATTCTTCGAGGGGGGCCCCTGGTTCCCCTGACTCGTTGGCGGTCCTGAACACCGGAAGCCCAGGGTCGGGGATGCCGGGTGGGCTCGGTTGCTGCAGGGGTGGCAGGCTTGGCGGATTAGGGACCTGCGTTGGGTCGGGGGGTTCGGCCGGGGGAATCGTCGGAATGTCAGGTATCTGGGCGGCGGCACTGCCCAGCAAGAGGAGAGCCGCGAGGCCGACGAGCCATCTCATGGCCGTAGCTCCGCTTTGACCTCGCATAGCCATGTCGCCTGCGGCCATGGGGGTGAACCCGCCCGGCGGCCAAGTCCCAAGTAGCCCCGCTCACATCAGCGGCCGTGGTCCTGACTCCGTCCTCCATGGTGCCCCTGGGTACCGTCGCCCCTGATTTCGCTCTGCCCGACACCGAAGGCAACATCGTCTCCCGCGCAGATTTCGCAGGTCGGCCACTAACGGTCCTGTTCATCTGCAACCACTGCCCTTACGTCAAGCACATCGCCGACGAATTGGGCCCGGTCACCGATCAGATCATGGATCTGGGCGTCGCGGTCGTCGGCATCAACAGCAACGACGTCGTCAACTACCCTGACGATTCTCCCGAGCGCATGGTCGAGGAGAAGGCCCAACGCGGCTGGCCATTCCCATACTTGTTCGACGAGACCCAAGATGTGGCGCGCTCGTATGATGCCCAGTGCACGCCGGATCTCTACCTGTTCGACCAGGATCACCAGCTGGTGTACCGTGGTCAGTTCGATGACAGTCGGCCAGGCAACGGAAAGCCGGTGACGGGCGCCACCTTGTTGGCCGCCGCGCGGGCAGTGGTAGGCGGGGGCAACCTTCCGCCCCAAGTGCCCAGCATCGGGTGCAACATCAAGTGGAAACAATGAGCCAAGGGCATCGCATTCTCAACCCGAGTCGTTGGTTCCGAGACATGTCTCCCCGCGCCTTCCGTCGGGCCATGCGGTTCTTCCCAGCCATCCGGAACACCGGCGTACGCGTGGACCACATCAGCGACGACTGGCACCACTGGCGGATGCGTTTGCCCTTGTCTTTGAAGACCCGCAACTACGTCGGCACCCATTTCGGGGGCACATTGTATTCGAGCCTCGACCCGCAACTCATGCTCGCCTGGATGCATATCCTGGGGCCCGAGTTCATTGTCTGGGACAAGGCCGGTAGTGTCCGGTTCCGGAGACCCGGCCGCGGCACGTTGCACGCCGAATTCACGATCCCCGAGGAGGACGAAGCCAGGGTGCGTGCATTGGCTCCGGGAGCCAAGATGGACCTCACCTACGAATTGGCGTGGCGAGACGGCGACGTCGTGGTCGCCGAAGTGCAGAAAGTGGTGCATTTCCAGCGCCGTGCTGCCGAGGATCCCGTCTAGTCTGATGGATGGCCGTCGACGAGTGGGGTGCCCATGATCCGCGAGGACCACCGATCGGCCACGACGACCCCGCTCGCGGCACCCAAGAGGTTGTAGTATAGGTCGAGCAGGGTATTGGTGTAGAATCCCTGGTCGATGGTCCCGAACATGACGAACTGGGCGAATTCGTAGAGCTCGACGAACACACCCAACGTCACGGCCACGCAGGCCGCCAACACCATCGCAGGCACGCGAGGCACCATGGCCTCAAGCATCGCCCACGCCGCGACCGCGACCGCGAAGCAACCCAGGAAGTGGACCACGTTGTCCCACCACGGGAACGCTGCATACAATCCGTTGACGCCGCCGATCCGGTGCAGGCCGGCCATGGAACCCCCCACGTAATGCAGGGTGACGGCAGTGCCAGCCAACCAGACCGTGGCTGCGGGAGGTCGCACTTTTTGGGCGCGGACCAACCCGACGAGGACGCCGAAGATTCCGATCCCGGTCAGGGTGTATGCCAGCCACAGACCGTTGCCCGTCCACAGGTTCAATGCCAACGCCGCACAGAAGATCCCCGCGGTCGCTCGATACGGGCGCCAGTCCGTGGTCGAAGCGGCATCCATGAATAGCCCCAGTCGGGTCCACGACCAAAGCCATGCCGATGCACCGTGACGCACATTTCGCTCTCTTCGTCGCGGTCCTCTTCTTGGGGCCCCTCGTCTACTTCGGCGAAGCCCAGGTCTGGTGGTTCGATGAACCGGTCAGTTCCCTGGAGTGGGATGAAGGGGGCATCCGTCCCCAGCAGTCTGGTGGCGGGGGTTCTGGTGCTGACACGGGGGGGTCGAGTGGTGACACCGGAGGATCTAGCGGTGATACCGCAGGGTCAAGCGGCGAGAGTGGCGGCTCTAGCGGTGACACCGGAGGGTCAAGCGGCGACAGTGGTAGCTCTAGCGGTGATG
>JBFGSX010000164.1:0-4707 GCA_041566495.1 Thermoplasmatota archaeon | reverse complement strand
CTACAGCCAACACAGCCAGCGTTGGACCATGCCCGCGTTGTACTATCACATCGCTGCTGGGCCCGTCGATCTGTATGGCTTGGATTCAGGGCTTGCCACGGCACGCGACGCTCCCCTGCAGCACAGTTACATCGAAGAGCAGGGGCAGTGGCTGCAACAGGAACTTGCCGTGAGCGACGCGCCGTGGCGGCTTGTCTTTGCCCACCACCCGTACATCAGCAACGGCGTGCACGGTGACGCAGGCCATTACGACGGGGTACGGGGGCAAGGGGGTGGTTGGAAGAACATGCTCGACGACGTCATGTGTGGCAACGCGGATTTCTACCTCTCGGGCCACGACCATGACCTGCAGTACCTACAGGCCACATCGTCGTGTGATACCGAGTTCATCATCAGTGGCGCCGCTGCGAAACAGCGAGGCCGCGGCAACGGCAACCACGAGGCCCATTTCGAGGTGTTCAACGCCAATGGATTCGCGTGGATGTCCGCCACGAACACGACGATGGAGTTGCGGTTCTTCGACGCCGACGGCGTCCAACTCTATCGCAGCACCTCGATGAAGGGACTGGCTAACTGAAGCCGCGCCATAAGCCGGCACCGCCGACGCCCTTGGATGCCCGCTCCATGACGCTTCCGACGAAGGCGTCCACGGATTCGTCTTCGTCTCCTTCGAGGATGCCTTGCAGGTCTTTCCACTTCTCGTCCAGGCGCCGCATCATGGCGGTGTCGATGGTGTCTTGGCCCGTGAAGTACCACGCCTCGACGGGGTTCTCTTGCCCTATGCGGTGCAGCCTGCCTTCGCATTGTTCGTGCTTGGTGGGTGTCCAATCGAGTTCGATGAAGACCACGTGACGGGCGTGCAGTTGCATGCCGTCCACGCCTTGGCCGCTGGCATCCATGGTGGCGACCAGGCCATCGTATTGCCCAAGACCATCGATCATGCTCTGCCGGGCGATGCTGGGGACATCCCCCGTGATGATGGGCGTGTTGCCCGGCAGCGCCTCGGCTAGTTCCTTGACGACCTGTTTGTGGTGGGCGAAGTAGATGGCCCGTTCTCCATCCAGGCCCTGCGCCCATTCGACCACCGCCGGAATCTTGGCGAGGGCAGCTTCACGACGCAATCGCCCAAGGTGTTGCCGGCCTTGCAGGCGCTCCGTGGCGCCCCAGCCGTCGGGGAAGTCCTTGCGTAGCCGCCGCACCCATTCCACGAACGACTCCTCCTCTCGGCGGTAGCCGCTGCGCTCCTCGAGCACCAAGTCGCGCCGGGTGCGGTGGAAGGCTGGTAGGTCCGCGTGGACCTCGTCCTTGGTGCGGCGCAGGAAGCAGGTCTCGTTGAGGCGCTGGTGGAGTTCCTTGCGGGGCAGGGCTTCGATGGCCCGCATGGCGTGGTCATGTCGCAAGGGCCCCTGGGAGGGGGTCCACCAATGGGGCAGGACGCCTTTGTAGATGTGCAGGACCTCCTCCAATTGACCTAAGAGACGCAATTGTTGGATGATGTCAGGGCGACGATTGGGGATGGGGGTCCCGGACAACGCAAAGCGGATGGAGACCGCTTCCATCAGATCTTCAGCCAGTTGCGTCCGCTGAGCGTTTGGATTCTTGAAGTAATGCGCCTCGTCAAGGACCACCGCAGCAGGGCCTTGCATCAGCAGTTCTTCGATGGCGCTGGGTAGGAGTTCAGGGTTGAGGACGATCAGGTCTGCATCCTGCAACTTGTCCCGTCCTTTCTGCAATACCTGTACGCTGCGCCACGGGACCCATTTGAGGATCTCCGCTTTCCAACTCAGCTTGACGCTGGCCGGGCAGACGATGATGGCGGGATGGGCTTGCAGGTTCTCGAGGGCCAGCAACGCCTGGACGGTCTTGCCCAAGCCCATGCCATCGGCGAGGAACGCTCGGCGCTTGGTGACCAGGAAACCGACGCCGTCACGTTGGTATGGACGCAATTTTGCTTCCGTGGCGCGGAGGCGAGCCCGGTGGTCACTGTCCGTCAGCATTTCGGCGATGCGAGCTTCCGCTTCGTCGTCCAGATGCTCGTGGTGGGCTTCTTGCAGATACCGGACGGCCTCGGCACCTTGCCGGTCGTCGTTCCACCAATAGACCCGCTCGTCAGGGTCCCATTGGGGGGTGGGGAGTCCACGGTCCCGTAACGCGTCGCGCCAAGCAATCGTGGCTTGGCGGGATTCGAAACGGTCACGGAACCGGATGGCCACGGGTCGGCCAGCCCCCCATGCGTCAAAAGTCAGATGCGTCGAGGCCGCGGCAGCAAAGCGCAGGTCATGGGCTTGAGATTTTTATCGCACGTTCAAGATGTCCGGCCATGGTCTCCAAGGAAGCGCTGCACGCAGTCGCCCTGACGCTCCTCATCGTCGGAGCCACCACAGCACTGGTGGGCACGCGCACGATGTGGGGCAACGAGGACCGCACGTGCACCGACGATGGCCAGGCAGTGGCGTGCACGGATGCCCAGACGGATGCCATGGAGATGGTGGCCAACGACATGGGGGACCTCATCTTCGGTTACGCCTTGGTGCTGGGCTTGGCCGGCTTGGGCATCGGCATCTTCGCCATGAGGCGGAGAGACCCAAATGCGGAATCCTAAGTGATGATGTCGCTGTCTTCCTTGCCAGTGTACCAACTGGGGTGGTAATCCATGTCCCGCGCCGCGAGGGCTTCCTTGCTCAACATCAGTGGCTTGTAGGTGTCCACCATGACCGCCATCTCGTCGGTCGCTTCGTGACCCATGCTGGCTTCGTAACGGCCCGGTTGGGGTGCGTGGGGCACACCCATGGGGTGGAGGCTGAGGCTGCCGGGGCCCACGCCCTTCCGGCTGGTGAAATTGCCTTCAACGTACCATAGCACTTCGTCGCAATCGACGCTGCTGTGGGGGTACGGGCACGGAATGGCATCGGGGTGGTAATCCACCTTGCGGGGGACGAACGAGCAGACCACGTAAGCGCCGCCTTGGCCCAAGAACGTGGTGTGGATCGGCGGAGGCAGATGCACCGTGGAGGTCTTGGGTTGGTAGTCGTGGATGTTGAAGGCCACCGGGTAGACGGTGCCATCGAAGCCCACGACGTCGAAGGGGTGGTGAGGGAGGACCCGGACACGGTAGGTGTCCTTGCGCTTGTGCAGGACCCGGACGTGCCCATCGGCGCCCCGGTCGCGGTTGGTCGCTTCGCTGAGCTTCTCTGGGCGACGGAAGTCCCGGTGCGAGAATGGCGCATCCATCTTCAGTTGCCCCACGGGGTTGAGGAAGTTGGAGGGGATCTGCAGCGTGGCGCGGCACTCGTTGATCATGACGTGGGCGGGCCCATCGAATTGGACGCGGTGGATGCAGCCCTTGGGGATCCACACGTAGTCGTGGCGCTTGAACGGCAAGTGGCCCATTTCGGAGTCCACGTAGCCGCTGCCTTCGTGGATGAACAACAAGATGTCCCCGTCGCCGTTCTGGAACAGCCCCGAGTCTTCCTCCGTGGGTTGGCTGGTGCCGATGTGGATGTCCTGGTTGCCCATCAAGACGGTCTGGCTGTGGTACAGGCCGCCTTCTTTGGCGAGGCCGTGGCTGGGGACGTGGGTGCGGATCATGTCGTCGCCGGCGGGATCGATCCACTCGGGACCGTCGATGCCGGCGGGTTCGATGCGCACTTCTTGGCCCGGGTTGTGTTCCCGGTACAGGATGGTGTAGGCGCCGTCGAAGCCGCCCCGGGTGTGGCAATGCTCATAGTAGACCGGGCACCCATCGGCGTCTGGCGCGTCTCGGCGCAGGGCGATGTGGTGCTTGGCCGGGGCTTTGCCAAGGCGGTGGTACTGGAACACAGTCGGGCCACTGGCCCTGAGGCTTTCAAGCCTGTTGGCTGGCTTCGAGGCGGCACAAGACAGTGCCATTGCTGGCTAGACTGCTGCGCAGGTCGCCTCCGCCGGTCTGCGGCGGGGCGCAGAGGGCGATGATGTCGCCGGCTTCCAGTTTGGGCTCGGCGCGGTCAATCTCCCCTTGCCAGTCCAGGAGGGCCTTGACGGGCCGGATGCTGGGCAGGTCATCCACGAAGGCGCTGAAGAGGAAGCCTAGGGGGTCGCCGGCTTCTTCGGGGGTGACGAGCCAGGGGCCGAGGGCGACGGTGTCTTCGACGCGGTGGAAGACCGTGAATCCGGCGACCTTCTTGTTGCGACCGACGACGGCTGCGACGCCGGTGTGCCAGACACCGGGGGGCAGTTCAGCGCCGAAGGCCAGCACCGTCTTGGGGGCGACGTCTTCGTTGGCGCCGCCGCGCAGGAGCATGCGCTTGGGCTCGACGCAGCTGAGCCACGTCAGTTTCTCGATGTGGCGACGAGCGTCCTGGGGAGGCTGGCCCCGTTCGAGGAGGCTCAGGCGACGCATGATGTCGCGGTTGCTGAGCATGGTCAGCAAGTCATCGTCGGCCTCGGGCTCGACGCGGCTCAGATCGACCGCACGGTCCTCGTGGCGGAGGCATGCCTTGGGGCCTCCTTCGATGAATCGCCCTAGGCGCATGTGGCCGGCGACTCCGAGGCTATAGATAGCGGCGTCGGCGGCAGAACCTTGATTTGCCCGCCGACCCCATCCTCGTTGTGTACGGGCGGATGGTCATCATACTGGGCCTCGCCACTGTAGGGCTCGTGATCCTCACGGCCATCACTTGGACGACCGAGGACTGGCAGAGCGTGACCGCAGGCCTGTCGCTGCTGCCT
>JBFGSX010000163.1:0-4769 GCA_041566495.1 Thermoplasmatota archaeon | reverse complement strand
GTCACTGGCACTGCCGGGGTAGATGCCGCTGTCCCCGTTTCCGTACGATTCGCAGTCCACGTACAACCCATGGTCCACGGCGAAGGTCAGGAACCCGTACTCGTAGTTCCAACGGGTCAGGACATCGTCAATGACGAAGCCGTCCGTCTGGAGGATGTAGAGACTGTTGAAGTCCGTGCGTTGGATCGTGACCCCAGTGATGTAGAATCCGTCAGCGCGGTCGGCTCGGACGGCGTTGAGGTGGTTCCAAGCGGCGTCGATGATGACGTCCTCCCGGTGCTGGCCGGTGCCTTGGATCTGCAGGTCGCACAAGCGTTCCCAGGTGCAGGCGATGTCCTCATCGTCGGGGTCGTCGCCAAGGATGGCGACGGTGTTGTGGATGTTGGGGCAGTTCCAGTTGTCTTCGTATTCAATGATGCTGCGATCGACGAACTCTGCGCACTCAGCAGAGGGTTCCTTGAGGCGCTCGACACTGGGCTCTTCGTAGTAGTGTCCGGGCATCATGAGGATGCGGTGGCCTCCTGCCGGCACGGCGTCGACGGCGGCTTGGAGGTGCCGGTGCCCCGTCTCCATGCATTCGGTCCAGCGCAGGGTCTCGGTGACCCGCTCGGCATAGGAGAGGCCCCCAAGGCGGGCCAGGGTGTCGTCCTTGCAGACCAGTTCATAGGGGCCGCTGTCTCGGAACACCGGCACGTCCCGGTCGCCAGCGGGGAATTCCACTCGCCGCTCACCATGGGCTTGGGCGGCGGCGGCCGCCAGCAACAGGACGAGAACGAACACTGGGAGTACACGCATCCAGTGCGGATTCGACCGTTCCTTCAAAACTTCGCCGTCAGCGGGTCACATGTTCTTGATCGGCCTCTTGGGCATCGATGTGGAGCCTGGGCTCTGTTGGATCAGGGACTTCACCTTCCTTGGGTTGGGGCGCGAACCACGGCCGATGGGTATCGTGCAAGTACCATTTTTCCTCTAAGCGGTTGATGCGGTGCAGGGTGGCGTTGCGGTCCGGGAAACGCCCGAAGCGCCAGATGGTCTCCCTGCTCTCCGTGGCGACGTCGAGGAATTTCTGCACCAGTTCCCTTTCGGCCGTGTTGGCGCCGATGAGCAAACGCGCGTATTCCTCGACCGATCGGTCCTGGAGGGCCAGATTCTCAGAATGCATGAGCGGCAGGTAAAGCATGAGCCTCTGCCGGACGTCCAGTGAGCCGTCTTGCCGAGTCGCGAGCGCGTGGAGGACGTGCCCTTGGGCAGCCAGGTCAGTGGCGTATGCCCGCTCGGTTCCGGGCCACAACACCCTGGGCGTCGCGTCAAGCAAAAGAATGAGGGCCAGGCTTCCCAAGGGGCGGCCATTGATGTGGTCCAGGGCGCCGCTACCGGCGAGTTCCACGAGGGGCGGTGCCCACTCTTGTAGGGGAGCGCGAAGGGCAGGATCATGGTCCAGCCATTGGCGCAATCGGGCATCCGCGTGGTCTGCATCGCCGGCGAACCAGAAGCCCAGGACCGGTGCGATGGCCCGGCGTTCTGCAAACCACATGATGTTGGATGGGCTGCGGCTGGTCAAAAGCCACGCGTCGTCGCACGAAAGGGAGGCCGGCCGGAGTCCGGGGGCCTGGTCCCACGCCTGTTTCGGGGCGGGGTCGAATTGAGGGGGAAAGGAAGAGGATCGCTAGGTTCGGTCGGCCATCAGCACGAACGGGGCATGGCCCGGTTCATGGGCGGCCAGGGACCGAGATTAGCGGCGGAAGCAGTCGTTGCAGAGGACGTCGCGACCCGGGGTGGGCTTGAAGGGCACGGAGGTGCCCTTGCCGCAGCGGGTGCAGTTGACGTCGAACATCTGGCGGTCGCCACGGTCGCCGCCACGGCCACCGGCGCCGGGGCGCGGGGGGCGGTTCTTGCTGAAGCAATCGCGGCAGAGGACCGGACGGTCGCCGGTCGGCTTGAAGGGGACGGTCGTCGCCACTCCACATTCGCCGCAGGTGACGTCGAAGCTCTCACGAGCACCGCGGTCGCCACCGAAACCACCGCGGGGGCCATCACGGCTCGGGCGGTCCTTTTGGAAGCAATCGCGGCACTTGACTGGTCGGTCCCCACTCGGCTTGAAGGGGACGGTGGTCTGTGCGCCACACTCGGCGCAAACAACCTCATGCTCCTCGCGGGGAGCGCGTTCAAAACCCATTTCTATTTCTCCATTTAGCGACGCACTAGGCATCGCCCTACGTTGCTCGAAAGACTTCTAGTATAAGGACCCGACCGATGCGCCGAAAGGGCTCCCCGCTTCCCTCCCGAAGCCGTCGTGGCGCTCCTAAGTTGCCACGGGGATCGAACAGCGGTTGGTCGGAGGGGGTCACGCAAGCAGCGCCGGTGCCGCGAGGGGTGTGGTGGCGTGGAAGGCCGCCCGCCGCACCGGCGCCAGGAAGAGGAGGGACCTAGGTTTCGCCGATGATGACGGTGTGGGTCACTTCGAGGGTGATCTTGTCGCCGCCATCTTGTTGGTCGTAGGCGTGGAACAGGATGGTCCACTGGTAGGCGCCTTCGGGAGCGGCGACCATCTGGCCGCGTTCATCATCCCAGAGTTTGCCATCCCACGTGTAGGCGAATTCGATGTCTTCACCGGCGGTCCATTCGCGCAGACCGAAGGCTTGGCAGTAGAAGCGGGGTTCACGGGGTTCGACCCGTTCGCCGTCACGTTCCATGCGGTCATCGTGTGGGGGCACGCAGATGTTGGAGACGTGGTAGCTGGTGCTGCCTTCATTGGTGGCGGTGGCGTTGATGCAGTAGCCTGCGTCGCACGCCGCGAACCAGCTGGCCAGGTGGAGGTCACCTTCGATGTCCTCTTGGAAGCCTTGTTGCGGGGCGAAGCCGGGAGCCGGCGCGGAGGAATTGTCGGTGGAGCCACCGTCTTGGGGCAGTTCGTCTGGCAGACCATTGGGCGAGGCGCAGCCGGCGAAGGCGACGCTCGCGAGGAGCAAGACCACTAGGAGTCGCATACACCTGGATGTGTGCCTCCAAGAGATGAATGCCTAGATGTCGGTGGGGTCCGACCAAACAAAGGGAGGGGAAAGGAAGAGGAGGTGTCGGACCGGCCGAGGGCACGGTCCGGGTCTGCCGAATGCCTAGCGGAGGCTTACAGCCCGAGGTCCTTCTTGACCAACGGGATGATGTCGGTGGGGAAGTCCACGACCTGCACGCCGGCCTTCTTGAAGGCGGTGAGCTTGCTTTCGGCGGTGCCGACGCCCTTCTCGACGAGGGCGCCTGCGTGGCCCATCTTCTTGCCTTCGGGGGCCGAGCGGCCAGCGACGTAGGCGTAGATGGGTTTGCGAGCGGTGAGGCCGACGGACTCGATGTATGCAGCAGCCTCTTCTTCGGCGCCGCCGCCGATCTCGCCGACGAGGACGATAGCCTTGGCTTCGTCGTCCTTCTCGAAGAGCTTGACGGCTTCCAGGAGGTTGGTGCCGGGGATGGGGTCGCCACCGAGGCCGAGGATGGTGGTCTGGCCGATGCCTTCTGCACTGAGCGCGCCGACGATCTCGTAGGTGAGGGTGCCGGACTTGCTGGCGACGGCGACGGGGCCGCCGGGAGTGAAGATCTGACCGGGCAGGATGCCGACCTTGGCGACGCCGGCGGTGCATGCACCGGGGCAGTTGGGGCCGATCAGGGTGACGCCCTTGCTCAGTGCGTAGTTGACGAAATAGGCAGCATCGTGCACGGGGATGTGCTCGGTGATGACGACGACGGTCTCCATGCCCGCATCGACGGCTTCGATGACGGCGCTCTTGGCGAACTTGGCGGGGACGAAGATGAGGCTGGTGTTGCAGCCGGTGGCGTCCTTGGCGTCAAGGACCGAGTTGTACACGGGGACCCCGTGGACCTCTTGGCCGGCCTTGCCGGGGGTGACGCCGGCGACGACGTAGTCGCCGTATTCCTTCATCTGGCTGATGTGGAACTGGCCCACGGAGCCCGTGGCGCCTTGGACGACGACCTTGCTGTTCTCGTTGAGTACGACGCTCATGCGGTGACCTCCTTGGCAAGGGGCATGTCCTTGGCCATCTCGGTGGCGATCTGCGCGGCTTCTTGCAGCGTGTCAGCGACCTTGAAACCGTAGCTGGCCAGGATCTCCTTGGCTTCAGCTTCCTTGGTGCCCTTGATGCGGGTGATGATCGGGAAGTCGACGCCTTCGTTCTCGATGACGTGCACGAGGCCTTCTGCGACGACGTCGCAGCGAGTGATGCCGCCGAACAGGTTCAGCAGCATGACGCCGGGGTTGGACTTCTTCATGAGGCGGACGGCCTGGGCGACCTTCTGGGGGTCGGTGGCGCCGCTCAGGTCGAGGAACGTGCGGGGCTTGCCACCGTAGTGGCTCAGGGCATCCAGCGTGGCCATGGTGAGGCCGGCGCCGTTGGCGATGACACCGATGTTGCCGTCGAGTTCGATGAGGGCGACGCCTTGGTCGCGGGCTTCTTGCTCGAGGTCGGTGAGGCTCTGGTCCCGCTGCTGGAATTCAGGGTGGCGGAACAGGGCGCTGTCGTTGATGGTGACCTTGGAGTCGGCGGCGACAATCTGGCCGTCGGTGGTCTTGGCCAGGGGGTTGACCTCGACGAGTTCCGCGTCCATGTCGACGAACATCTTGAACAGGCTGTGCATGACCGCGCGGCCGCCGGCCTTGGTGGCCTCGTCGTACGTGGTCTTGGCGAAGGCGGCGTCGGCGTGGGCGTCGGTGAAGCCTTCGAGGGGGTTGATGCTGATCTTGGCTAGGCGCTCTTCGGGGACGG
>JBFGSX010000162.1:0-4776 GCA_041566495.1 Thermoplasmatota archaeon | reverse complement strand
TCCTTTGCCCAGGCCCTAGACTGAAGCGATCGGGGTCCAGCGCCGCATCCACAACGCGTTGCTCACGACGCTGACACTGCTGAACGCCATCGCAGCGGCGGCGAGCATCGGATTGAGCAACCAACCCGTGAAGGGGAACAACACTCCCATCGCCAAGGGGATCAATGCCACATTGTACCCCAGGGCCCAGAACAGGTTCTGCTTGATCTTGCGGACCGTGTAGCTGCTGAGCTGTAGGCCGGCCACCGCATCCAGGAGGTCTCCTCGCACGAGGACGATGTCGCCGGTCTCTTTGGCCACGTCTGTGCCGCCCCCCATCGCGATGCCCACGTCGGCTTGGGCCATGGCGGGCGCGTCATTGATGCCGTCACCGATCATGGCGACGATGGCGCCTTCTGCCTGCAGCTGTTTGATGATCTGGGCCTTGTCTTCTGGGCGCAGGCCCGCCCGGACATCGTCCAGCCCCAGTGCTTGAGCCACGCGTCGGGCCGGAGCCTCCAGGTCGCCGGTCAGCATGACGATGCGCTTGCCCATGGCGTGGAGCGTCTTGACCGCCTCGGGGGTGGTCGCCCGGATCGGGTCATCAATGGCGATGGCCGCCGCGACGACGCCGTCAAACGCCGCGACCACGACCGTCCGCCCCTGGGCGTGCTCCGCGTCAATGGCCGCGGCCAAGGGCCTCAGGTCGATGCCTTTGGCGGCGACGCCTGGGGGGCTGCCAATGACAATATGGGCGCCGTCCGCCGTCCCTTCCACTGTGGATTGCTCCGGGACGAAATCGGGGACATGCGGGTAGCGTTCCATCCCACGCTCCTTGGCGAAGCCGATGATGGCACGGGCGATGGGGTGCGCCGAGTGTTGCTCCACGGCTGCAATGAGGTTGATGGCGAAGTCTTCGTGGACCTCGTGCACGTGCAGCGCCGTGACGCTTGGTTGACCCAGGGTGAGGGTGCCGGTCTTGTCGACCACGATGGTGTCGACCGCCTGCACCCGCTCCAAGGCCTCGCCGCCCTTGATCAAGATGCCTCGGTTCGCGCCCAGGCCTGTGCCCACCATGATCGCGGTGGGCGTCGCCAGGCCCATGGCACAGGGGCACGCGATCACCAACACGGAGACGGTGACCAGTGTGGCGAAGACCGTCGCCGATGCGGCCGGGGCCCAGTGTTGCGCCCCCCAGAGTCCCCAGAACGCGCCGGTCAGTACCGCGATCACCAAGACGGCAGGGACGAAGATACTGCTGACCCTGTCCGCGATCCGCTGCAGCGGGGCCTTCCGGTCGTTGGCCTCTTGCACCATCCGGACAATCTGGCTCAGCAGCGTGTCCTCGCCGACCCGGACCGCTTGCACGGTGAGGCTGCCGCCGGTGATGGTGGTGGATCCGATGACGCTGTCACCGTCTGCCTTGGCCACTGGGATGGGCTCCCCGGTCACCATGGATTCATCCGCATGGGCTTGGCCTGCGACGACGCGGCCGTCCACAGGGATCTTCTCACCCGGTTTGACCAACAAGTGGTCTCCGACCTTGACGTGGTCCAATGGCACTTCGCGGGGCACTCCATCTTCTAGCAACCACGCGGTGGCGGGCTCGAGGGCCAGCAGGGATCGGATGGCTTCCCTGGCACTGCGCTTGGCCCTGGCTTCGAAGAACTTCCCCAACGAGATCAAGGCGATGATGACGGCACCGGTCTCGAAGTACGTCATATGCGCCGAACCCCCTTGCAGGGTGATGGCGATGCTCAGCCCGTACGCGGCCGACGAGCCCAACGCCACCAAGGTGTCCATGTTGGTGCTCCAGCCACGCAGTGCCCGCCATGCCCCAGCGTAGAACGTGGCGCCGGCCCAGAACTGGACCGGCGTCGCCAAGGCCCAGACGATCCATGCGTCTTGAGGCAGAGGGGTGCCCCCCAAGGGCAGGTAGACCATGGTGTAGAGGAGGATGGGGCCTGCGAAGATGGATGCGACGACGAACTGCCACCAACGGGCGCGGGCCTCATCATGCACATCGTCACCGTGCGCCAAGCCATAGCCGGCCTTCTGCAACGCCTTTTCGGCCCGTCGCAGGTCAAGGCTGTCGCCGCTCTGCACCAACGCCGTCTCGGTGGCCAGGTTGACGTCCACATGGGTGACGCCCGGCACTTTGGCCAATGCATGCTCCACGTGGCTCGCGCAATTGGCACAGGTCATGCCCGTGATGGCTAGCCGCTGGGCACCCATGGCCTGGAGTCCTCCCGGGGCTTCTTGACCTTTCATATCTCGGCCATGGGGCCTGGGGGAGCCATCCCCTGGCCGCCGGGGTCTTGACCTTCGGGCCCGATTGTTCTTTGTGGGCCACATCCTCATCGTGGATGATGAGCCAGATATCCTGGATAGTATGCAGGCACTGCTGGAGAGTCTGGGTTACGAGGCATCTTGCGTTTCAGATCCCGACGACGCGCTCGTGTTCGCCGCACAACATCAACCCGACCTGATCCTGCACGACCTGCGCATGCCGGGCCTCAGCTTGGCCGGCATGGTGGCCAGTCTGCGCAGTCATTCGGCCACCGCAGAGATTCCGCTCGTGTTCTTCTCGGCCCACCATGACCTACCTCGCACGGCAGCCAAATACGATGCCTGGGGGTATCTGCCCAAGCCTTTCACCGAGCCCCAGTTGGTGGCATTGCTGGACGCCGCCATCGGACGGCGGCCGCCGGGCCACGATGAACAAGCCGATCCTCGTCGGGCCATCCAGGACCTGTTCCACGATTACTGGAACACCCTCTCAGCCATGGCGATCACTACCCGTACTCTCGTGCGCAGCGACACCGTCAAAGGAGACGACCGTCGGGCCGCGGTGCAATTGGACGAACTCCTGCTGAAGCTGGAATCAAAGACGGACCGTCTTCGTGCCAATCTCTCAGCGATGCTCGATGACAGCGAGTCACAGAGCCTCGCACCGCCCAGGCAACGTCAGTCGTGAGTGCGCTTGGCCCGGACTTCGTACAGGTCGTGCCGGCGATCCCGCAATTGCATGACCGTCCCCCTGCGGCGTTGCCTGCGTAGGACCTCGAGATCGATATCGCCGACCACGACGGTCTCCACGTTGGGGTCCGCCTGGGCCGCGATGCCGTCCCGGGGGAAGCTGAAGTCACTGGGGGTGTAGATGCCACTCTGGGCGTACTGGATGTCCATGTTCTCGGACTCTGGCAGGTTGCCCACGGTACCCGAGGTGACCACATACACTTGGTTCTCGATGGCCCTAGCCTCGGCGCAACGAGTGACCCGCAGGTGGCCTTGGCGGTCTTCCGTGCAGTAGGGTACGAACAGGATGCGGGCCCCCCGGTCGACGGCGATGCGGCTGACCTCGGGGAACTCAACATCGTAGCATACGTGGATGGCGACCTTGCCGCAGTCGGTGTCGATGACCTCTATGCGATTGCCTGGCTCGACACCCCACCAGCGGTGCTCGTTGGGGGTGATGTGGAGTTTGTATTGGCGTGCGATGGTGCCGTCTCGGCGGAACAGGAACGCCACGTTGTGCAGGCGGCCTTCCTCTTCGATGATGTGGGTGCCGGCCAAGATGTTGACATTGTAACTGACCGCCAGGTCGGCGAAGTGCTCGATGTATTGGTCGGTGTACTTCGTCAACGCCCGGATGGAGGTGTTCGGGCGTTTGTCTTCGATGCAACTGAGCAATTGTGTGGTGAGCAGTTCAGGGAAGACCGCGAAGTCGCTGCCGTAGTTCGCCGCGATATCCGTGAAGTACTGGGTCTGTTGGGCGAACTCTTCGAAATTGTTGAGCTTCCGCATCTGGTACTGGATGACACAGACTCGGACCGGCTCTGCGGCCTTCGTGACACGCTTGCCGGAGGTGCGGTGCTCGATGTTGCTCCACTCCATCAGGACCGCATAGCCATGCGATTCCTTGTCATTGGGGATGTACTCCCGCATGATGCGCTTGGGGACGAAGCCTTGGGTGGTCTGGAAGCCCAAGACCGGGTCCCAGAGTTTGCCGCTGCGCACCGCCGCCACATATTGCTTGGCGGTCATCGTGCCTGCATGCTCGTGGTACTTTGGCATCCGGCCCGCGATGATGATGCGCCTCAGGTTGAGTTCTTCACACAGTTCCTTGCGTGCATCGTACAGGCGTTCGCCGATGCTCATGCCCCGCCAGTCGGGGTCCACCATGACCTCGACGCCGTACAGGTCGGGGCCTTCAGGGTCATGGGTCTCGAGGCTGCCACCCCCGGTCACGGCGTCGAACGTGTGGCGCTCGCCGTATTCGGCCAGGTCAACGATCAGGCTGCTGGCGGAACCGACGATCTCGCCGTCAGCCTCCACCACGATCTGACCTTCGGGGAACAGTTCCTGGTGGCGCACCAGGTGATCGCGCCGCCACGGCTTCATGCCCGGGAAGCAGCGCAGCTGCAACGCGATGATCGCGTCGATGTCGTCGTTGGTGGCTTGCCGCACGTTCAGGGCCGTCTCGAAGTCCGTCAGGTCCCGGCGGTCGTCTGTCATCGCCGTGCGGAGCCCTGGCTCCCGCATAGCCTTGTCCTCCGTCCGATCAGGCCATGTCGAACACTGCTCGGAACCGCAACTGGTTCACCAACAGCTTCTGTTGGGCCTCGGCGATGTCCGTCAGGGCGAACTCCTCGATCATGGGTCGGACCTCCTTGACGGCCCCGAAACGCAGCAGGTGTTCGATCTCCCGGGGGGTGCCGATGACACTACCCACGATGCCCTTGCTGTTGCCGAGGAACTCGTATGCGGGGTGGGAGATGGGGTCGCTGCTGACCC
>JBFGSX010000161.1:0-4790 GCA_041566495.1 Thermoplasmatota archaeon | reverse complement strand
GCATCGGCGGCCATGCGCCAGTTGGCGGCACTGTTGCCACGGAACGCATCCGCGAAGCCCACGTAGATTCGGCCTTCACTGTCAAGCTTCATGTCATTGAAGTCCAGGAGGTTTCGACAAGTGCCGCCCTGACCACTCCAGATTGCGCCAATCTGCACTGGGTCCTCCGTGGCGCGGACGACGTCCCACGTCTGCCCCGCATCGTAAGTCGTGGCAACGTAGTAGTGCCAGACCCATTTGGGGTCGTTGCAATCGTCGTACTGGCCGCGGTTGCCGGGCTCAGTGCTTCCCAGGAAAGCGAAGGCCGCACGTTCGTCGTCGCCGGCGACAACGTCGGCGAAGACGGCGGAACGGATTGGCGGGTCGTGCAGGATACCTACGTTGAACCACTTGGCAGCCTTGGCCGTGCCCGCCGTACCATCTTCAAAGGTGACCGGTTGATTGTCATGGCTCGAACCAAGGGTTTCCCACGTCATGCCTTCATCCGTGCTGAGCGAGATGAATGCGCCACGGGAACCGCCGTGGCCGAAGTAGAGCCAGCCGCTTTCTTCGCTGAAGTCGGCGTTGGGGTCGAAGTCACCGCTTGCGCCGCTAGGGCCGGGGCTGGTGCGGCTGTTCCAGGTCAGGCCGTTGTTGGTGGTGATGCCGAAGCCCATGCAGCCCTTGTGGGGCACGATGGCGGTACCCGTGATTTCGCTGACACGGATGTGGCCGTGAAGACCTCCGCAGGAGCCCAGGATTTCGTTGATAGGGCCCCAGGTGACGCCGCCGTCATAGCTGGTGGTGCAGGCCGTGAGGGCGAGTTGGGCGCAGTAGTAGTATGCCCGCGGGCTAACTGCTTCCGGCGGCGTGGGTACGCTTGCGGACCATGGGCCGCTGCCGAGGCTCTGGTGATCGAATTGGGCGAAGGTGCACATGTTGGCAGCCGGGAGCCAGGTTTCGCCGAGGTCGTCGGAGAAGGACATTCCGCTGCAAGGACCGTCCAGGCCACCGACGTGGAGGCGTCCCGTGACAGGGTCGCCGTGCATGAGGGGGTCGACGTTGATGATGTCAAAAGGAGAGGAAACGTCTTCGCTCAGGACCTTGGGGTAGCCGTCGGTGCCTGCTTCGTCCAGGAACGTGGCCTTCCATGTGCTGGTGGAGTCGTGGAAGAATACCGGATCCGGCGTCGAAGGGTCGTTGTCCGGGTCGTACGGGATGCCAATGGTCGGTTCTGCCGCGTTGTTGACATAGTTCGGGCCATCATACTGGTGGAACACCGGCGTGCCATCGTAGCCGAAGTCATATGCAACGTCCTCATTAGCAAGGTGGTCGGGAACGGGCCACAGACTCGCTTGGGGCAACGCATCGGCCTCCAGAACTGCGCCGACACTTTCTGTCAACGCCAATCCCTGGCCATCGAAACTCAAGGCGGTTCCCATGGGCATCATGGCGAAAAGACTGACGAGGAGCAAGCTGCTTAGCACCCGGAGGCGCTTGGATTCGTAGTTAACGACGACCACCTAACCAAGCGCCCATCGGGCGGGCCCGTATACAAGCGTTTAGGCCCCCCTCGAGTCCCGGATTTCTACGGCGAGCAGCCGGCCCCGTACGAGGTACCGAGGACGCTGCCGTCCCAACCGTAGCCAAGATAGACGGCGTCGCGAGCATTGCATCGGAACCATCCGAAGTGCCCGCTTTCTTCGAGGTTCTGCACGCCTGCCCGGTCGAACGGGTTCTGGGGCCACGATGCGCCAAGGCGCTGAACAAAGAGCGTGTCCGCATCTACATTCTGGGGCACGTTGCCGTTGTTGGCTGTGACGTAGTCGTTCAGCCAACCGAGGATTGTCGCGTGGTTCCCTCGCACGACATCCGCCGCGGCGGCTAGCTGCGATTCGGTCATCGCGCCATTGGGGATCGACAATTGGAATGGCAGCTCGTTCGTTTCGGGGGTGAGTGTGTACGGCAACTCCGGCTCGAATTCCCCTACAATCTGCCAAGGCTCCGTCGTGACGGTGTATTGACTAACGGTGCCCCGAACCTCGATGTCCCCAACGTAGCCCGTGCCATCGTATTGCCCATTCTCGATCAGCCCACGCACATCCCAAGTATCGAGCCGCCACGCCCGACCACCAGGGGCCTCGTCGCGTGGATACGCGGTCCAACCCATGAGGAAATTGCTGATGTAAACGGTATCTTCGCTGACAATAGTGTATCGAGCCATGCCGTCTTCGTTCGACGCATAGATTCCGAAAAGGTCGCCGGCGTAGGCGATGTGATTCTCACCTGCTTGCTCGAATGGCTCGAACGGGGTGGTCTCGACCTTGAAGCCTTCGAATGTAAGCGCCGGCCGGGGCGGTTCGGGGCTGCCGCTTTCGCCGACGCAGCCTGCTACCAGGATGGCCACGACGACGAGACTGCCAGCCAGCCCCAGATTGCTCATTGGAAGATATTCGGGCCGCACCACAGGACTCGTGGCGTTCGACGCCGCCACCACCTTTAGACCATTGCGGCGCAGCCCTACCTCGTCATCACGGCCTTGATCTTCCCCGTAGTGACGTCCGGGTCTTCTTGGCTGAACTTGTAGCCGCGAGGGATGTTGCCGTAGGGGGCCCATTCGACGGTGTCGGGGTCGACGTCGCCATTGAAGGGGTAGCTGAGGGTCATGGTGATGGTGGTGCCGGAACCTGCGTCGGTGACTTGCATGCCGTAATCGATGACTCGCCTCGTGCCGGTGATGAAGGGTCGGCCACTGCTGTCGTTGGGGTCGCGGCCGATGTAGTATGATCCGCCGGCGCAGTCGCGAGGGCGTTGGGCGAGGGTGCGTTGCAGGGTGGCGTCATTGAAGCAGAGCACGCCTTCGGTGGGGCTGCCGATGTCGGTGACATCCTTTTCGAAGGTGACCTTGGGGGGTGTGCTGCTTTGGGGGTATTGGAATTGGGTGCCGAGGGCGGTGCTCCAGCCGGCCCGTTCGTAGGGGTCTGGGATCTTCCTGAGGGCGAGGTATTGGGGCAATTGGATCCCAAAGGATTGTAGGCTGGTCTCGAGGCCGTCGGGGACCCCGTTACTGGGCGTGTCGTCGTCCCATGCGCCATCGATGGGGCTGACATCGACGGGCACCCAAGGACCGGGGTTGCCATCAAGGTTGCCGGCGTAGAATTCGACCCAGGCGTGGAAGCCATCGACGTTACCGGCGAGGTAACCACTGACGAGGCGCGCGGGGACGCCGGCGGCTCGTAGCAGACTGACGTAGGTACCGGCGAGGTCGCGGCAGACGCCACCTCGGACGCCGTTGCCTGCGCCGTCATCTGCGAGGCCGTCGTCGCCTGCGTCTCCGCCGGGGCCGGTTTCGGCGTCGGGGTCTTCACTGTCGCTGATGACTTGGTGAGGCAACATCAAAGTGGAGCTGTCGAGGCGGGCGTCGTCGTATTCGAGGTTGTCGTAGAGCCAATGGTAGAGTCTCCAGGCGATCTCCATGGTGGTGTCGTCGCTTGGTTGCAGGACATTGTCGACGACGGCGATGACGTCGGGGTGGTCTTTCTCGATGCCGTATTCGTAGGAGTCTCCGAGCCATTGCCCTTGCAGTGCTTGCCGTGCTTCGCCCGGAGTGAGGTAGTCGTCCATGCGACTGAGGTCCCAGAGGCGGGCTTGGTTGGTGTAGCGTGCGACGATGCCGAAGGTGAATTGGCCATCGGGGAGTTTCTTGGCTTCCCCGGCAGCCACTTGGACGCTGAGGCTGGCTTGATTGCCTGCAGCGTCGGTGAGAAGGATCAGGAAGAAGTGGATGCCGTCGCTGAGGCCTTCAAGCCGGTGGGGGAGGGCTTGGGCGATGAGTTGACCCTGGGCATCCCGGACTTCTACCTTGACACCCGCTTCGGGAGTGTAGCCTTGGCCGAGGGTGAAGGCTCGGTCGGTGCCTTGACCGAAGGTCTCGATGCCGTCGGTGAGCGGCGGCGTGGCGTCGACCTTGACCTTGCGGAAGGTCTCCCATTCGTAACCAGCGACGGTATAGGAGACGTCCCATGTGCCGTCTTCGAGGGTGATGCTGACAAGGTCTCGTTGGGATGGCCCTGCGATGCCTTCGGCGCTGATGGTGCGACCATCCTGGGCCTTTGCCATGATGGCCACGTCGGCCGTCTCACCGATGACCGCCACCGAGAACAATGGCTCCGTGATGTAGCCCTGGGCGTTGGTGTTGTCCAGGGCCGTGCGGCTGACGCTCAGGTCGGGCCGGTTGAATTCGTCGACGAGGTCTCCAAAGAACGTGCAGCCACTCAGAGCAGGCAGGACAAGGAGGGTCGCGACGAGGAGGATACGCACGACCAGAGGTGGGTTTGGGGACTTATCCAGTTTGTGTCTCCACCCGGCGGCCAAGGCGCTCGAGGCCCCAGATGACCAGGAACCCGATGGCGATGAACACGACGGGTTGCAGACCCGTGGGTGTGGCGGGGAAGCCTTGGGCGAAGCCGGCTTCAGTGCGCCACGGCCACAGTAGGACGAGGCTGCCCACGAGCAGGCCCACCATCGCAGCGTGGGTGGGGCCATTGTACCGGTCAAGGAGTGCCTTGAGGGCCTTGGAGAAGAGCAGGATGCCGGTGGCGGCACCCAGGCCGACGAGCCCGATGATGACCAGGTCCAGTTCACTGACGGCGGTGATGACGGTGACGTACAAGCCCATGAGGACGAGCAGCGCGGAGCCACTGATGCCTGGGAGGATCATGGCGCATGCGGCGATGGCACCAGCAACGGGCAGGAACCAAGTGGCCGTGGGAGCGGACAGTTCGGGGACCAACGCCAGGGACGCGGCGACG
>JBFGSX010000160.1:0-4866 GCA_041566495.1 Thermoplasmatota archaeon | reverse complement strand
TTTTCCAACCCCAAAAACAAGGAGAACAAAACCATGGCAATCGGAATCGGAGACGGACTTATCGCAATCGGCGCCGGTCTCGCTGTCGGCCTCGCCGGCATCGCTACCGCGCTCGCCCAGCAGAGCATCGGTGCAGCCGCCGTCGGCGCCACTGCCGAAGACGAGAAGAACTTCGGTAAGGGCCTCGTCCTGACGGTCATCCCGGAGACCATCGTCATCTTCGGCCTAGTCACGGCTATCCTGCTCTGGCTCAACATGGGCACCGCCGCCTAGGCGGAGTGACCCATGGGACTCGAGCAGGTCATCGGCGAAGTGCGCCGCGACGGCGATCAACGAGCCCAGCGCAAGCTGGACGAGGCGAACGCCGAATCGGCACGCATCCTTGCCGCAGCCAAAGACAAAGTCGACGCGTACCTTGCTGAACGCATGGCCGCCGCCGAGCGCGACGCCACCCAGCTCCACGCACAGATTCGCAGCAGCAGCGACTTCGAAGCCCGCAAGACCGTCTTGACGGCCGAAGCGGAACTTCGCGCTGAACTGTGGAACGCTGTACTGGAAGGGTTTGGCTCGCTCCCGGAAGCGACCCGCGCCAAGCACATCACCGCGCTTCTGAAGACCGCCCACGGCATCATCGCCGAGGGCACCGTCTTCGGCGCGGCCAAGGACGCCGCGGCACTCAAAGCACAGGACACCTTCGCTCACGGCGGAGAAGCGGACATCATCGGCGGCATCGTCGTCGAAAGCAAGGACGGGGCCAACCGCCTCGATCTGAGCTACGAGACGCTTCTTGGCGACATGTGGCGAGACGTCCTGAAACACGAAGCAGGATTGTTTAGTTGAGCACTATGGCCCTGCACATCGGCGCGAAGAAGCCGAACTACGCCTACGCGGTGGCGCGTGTCCAGGCCCGGCGAGCGAAGCTCATCCCGCGGTCCGAGTACGAGAAGCTCCTGAAGATGGATCTGAGTGAGATCACTCGGTACATCGAGGAGTCCTCTTACAAGGCCGACGTGGACGAACTCTCTGCTCGCTTCACTGGACTCGAGCTGATCGAAGCGGCGTTGACCGTCAACGAAGAGCGCACCAATGCAGACATCCGGCACATGCTGGACGGTGGCGGCGGCGAACTGGTCAACTTGTACCTGGCACGCCACCTCATCGCCGACATCAAGACCGTGCTGCGTGGCAAGAACGCTGGAGCCGGTCGAGAAGAACTCCTGAAGGAACTCCTTCTGGAAGACCTCGACACTTACGGCATCTTCCAGCCGCTCTTGGCCGATGATGTGCAGTCGACCGATGACGTCATCCAGGCGCTTGCGCGCCAAGGTGGCGTCGCGGCACAATGGGCCAAAGTGCTGGCCCAGGTCCCCTCGGACGCCGGTCTTTCGGCCCACGAGGATGCCCTGGACAAAGCATACTTCCATTTCCTGCTCGAGAGCCTCGAAACCTCGAAACAACGCGGAGCCAAAGAGATGCGGCAGTTCGTGCGCCAAGAGATTGACGCCCGCAACCTGCAGAACGCAGCTCGCTGGGTCGCCACGCATCAGAAGGGCGATTTCTCGCCTTACGTGATCCCTGGCGGCAGTGCCATCAAGGTCGGTCAGGTCATGCGACTCTCGCAGGCCGAAGACCTCACCGGTTTCCGTGATCTCCTGGCGGAGATCGGCCTCCCCGAGGTACTGGTCCAAGCCGCTGGAGCCAGCAAGGATGCTGGCCGCCTGGCACCTTTCCAGACCGCGTTGAAGCAATGGCACCAGTCCAGCCTTGACAGGCTCGGACACGCCAATCCCTTGTCCATCATCCCCATCCTCGTCTTCTTGGCCCGCAAGGACCAGGAAGTCGTGACCCTGCGCGCTCTTGCGCGTGGTAAGGCCTCTGGCCTGAACGAAGAACGCCTCCGGGAGCTCATCCAATGACGCAACTCGCAGTAGTCGGGACTGAATCGTTCACGATCGGTTTCCGCCTCGCCGGGATCCGCAAGATCTGGAACGCTGAAGGCGACGCCCTTGCGGGCGCCGTCCGGGAGGCTATGAGCGACGAGGATGTCAGCATCCTTGTCATGGACACGGCCAGCGTCAACACGCTCGAGCCGCGTCTCCGCGACCAAATCGTCACCTCCGTGAAACCCACGCTTGTCGCCGTGGGTATGGAGGAAGATAACACTCTTCGAGAGAAGATCAAGCAAGCAGTCGGTGTCGACCTATGGTAGAAGCAAAAGGAACTGTGTACCGCGTCTCCGGACCCGTCGTGACAGCCGTTGGCATCAAGCCTCGGATGTACGATATCGTCCGCGTAGGCGATGAACGCCTCATGGGTGAGGTCATCCAGATCGAGGGTGATTACTCCATCATCCAGGTGTATGAGGACACGTCCGGCGTCAAGCCTGGCGAGCCCGTCGAAAACACCGGACTGCCCCTCGTTGTCGAACTAGGCCCTGGCCTGATGACGAGCATCTACGACGGGATTCAACGCCCGCTAGAAGCTCTTCAGGACCAGATGGGCGACTTCATCCTTCGTGGTGTGGACGTCCCTGGTCTCGACCATGAGAAGAAGTGGGACTTCACTGCCACGAAGAAGCCCGGCGACCACGTCAACCCTGGCGAAGTCGTTGGCACCGTGCAGGAAAGCACCACTGTCCTCCACAAGATCATGCTGCCCCCCAACAAGGCGGGCGGCAAGCTGAAGGACATCAAGTCCGGCAGCTTCACCGTGGACGACGTCATCGGCCACATGGACGATGGCACCGAGATCCGCTTGATGCACAAGTGGCCGGTACGCTCTCCTCGCCCCTACGCCCAGAAGCAACTGCCCACTGTTCCCCTGAACACTGGCATGCGCATCCTGGACGGTCTGTTCCCCATCGCCAAGGGCGGTACGGCGGCCATCCCCGGTCCTTTTGGATCCGGCAAGACGGTCACCCAGCAGTCCCTGGCCAAGTACTCTGACGCTCAGGTGGTCATGTACATCGGTTGCGGCGAACGCGGCAACGAGATGACCGAAGTGTTGGACGAGTTCCCTCACCTGGAGGACCCTCAGTCCGGCAATCCTCTGATGGACCGCACGTGCCTCATCGCCAACACGAGCAACATGCCCGTGGCGGCTCGTGAAGCCAGCTGCTACACCGGCATCACCATCGCCGAGTACTACCGCGACATGGGCTACGACGTGGCCCTGATGGCCGACTCCACCTCCCGGTGGGCCGAAGCCATGCGTGAGATCAGCAGCCGTCTCGAAGAGATGCCTGGTGAGGAAGGCTACCCTGCTTACCTCTCCGCTCGTCTCTCCGAGTTCTACGAGCGCGCTGGTCGCTGCACCACCCTCGATGGTGACGAAGGCTCTGTCTCCGTCATCGGCGCCGTCAGCCCTGCTGGCGGTGACTTCAGTGAACCCGTCACGCAGGCCACCCTGCGTATCGTGAAGGTCTTCTGGGCGCTTGACGCCAAGCTGGCCCAGCGCCGTCACTTCCCGGCCATCAACTGGCTGAACTCGTACTCTCTGTACCCGGAGTTCCTTGGGGAATACTACAGCGAGACCGTCGCTTCCGACTGGAACGAGGTCAAGTCCCGCGTGATGGAGATCCTTCAGAAGGAAGCCGAACTGCAGGAAATCGTGCAGCTCGTCGGTTCCGACGCACTGCCCAGCGAACAGCAGGTCACTCTCGAGACGGCCCGTCTGCTTCGTGAAGTGTACCTGCAGCAGAACGGTTTCGACGCCGTCGATGCCAGCAGCAGCCTGCAGAAGGACTACGGCATCTGGAAGACCATCCTGCGCTTCGATGCCCTGGCCCAAGAAGCTCTCCAGAACGGCGCCCAGGCCCGCGACCTCGTCGGCCTGCCCGTCACGACGGACCTGGCCCGTAGCCGCTTCGAAGCCGACTTCGACACCGCCATCACGGCGGTCAACACGAAGCTCGAGAAGACCTTCGAAGACATCAACGCCGGCAAGAAGGAGGTCGTTGCCTAATGGTTCAGCAAGAATACCGCACCATCCGCGAAGTCAAGGGTCCCCTTGTCTTCGTCGAGAAGACACACGCCGTCGGTTACGGCGAACTCGTCGACCTGAAACTCCCCGACGGCAGCAGCCGCCGTGGCCAGGTCCTTGACACCAGCGAGAAGCAAGTGGTCGTCCAGGTGTTCGAAGGTACCTCCGGTATCGACAACGACAAGACGACCGTCAAGTTCCTCGGCGAGACCATCAAGTTCGGTCTCTCCAAGGAGATCCTCGGTCGTGTCTTCAGCGGTGCAGGCAGCCCCATCGACGGTGGTCCCGAGATCATCCCGGACGAGTACCGGGACATCATCGGTGCTGCCATCAACCCCTACAGCCGCCAGAGCCCCAGCGCTTTCATCCAGACCGGTATCAGCACCATCGACGGCAACAACAGCCTGGTGCGTGGCCAGAAGCTCCCGATCTTCTCGGGTAGCGGTCTGCCCCACAACGACATCGCTCTGCAAGTGGCCCGTCAGGCCAAGGTGCGCGGTACGGACGAACAGTTCGCTGTGGTCTTCGCCGCCATGGGTATCACCAACGAGGAAGCCAAGAAGTTCATGAACGAATTCGAGCGCACTGGCGCTCTGAAGCGTGCTGTGATCTTCCAAAACCTCGCTGACGACCCGGCCGTCGAGCGTCTCCTGACGCCCCGCCTGGCCCTCACCGCCGCCGAGTACCTCGCCTACGACTTGGGCTACCACGTGCTGGTCATCTTCACGGATGTCACCAACTACTGTGAGGCTCTCCGTCAGATCGGTGCGGCTCGTGAAGAAGTGCCCGGTCGCCGTGGCTACCCCGGTTACATGTACACCGACCTGGCGAGCCTGTACGAGCGCGCCGGTGTCATCAAGGGCAAGCAGGGCTCTGTGACGCAGT
>JBFGSX010000159.1:0-4907 GCA_041566495.1 Thermoplasmatota archaeon | reverse complement strand
GACCTCTTCTTGGCGGGCGTCACGGAAGCAGATGTAGACGCCGGCGTTCAGGAACGCCAGTTCCCGCAGGCGGTTCTGCAAGGTGGCAAAGTCGAAGTGCAGGGTCTCGAAGATCTGCGGGTCGGGCCAGAACTGGACGCGGGTGCCCCGCTCCGTGGTCTTGCCCAGGTCCCGGATGCCGTCGGCGTGGGTCTTGCCCCGTTCGAACTCCATTTCGACGTAGCGGCCTTGGCGCTTGACCTGGGCCAGCAGTTTGACGGAAAGGGCGTTGACGCAGCTGACACCTACGCCGTGCAGGCCACCGCTGACCTTGTAACTGGATTCGTCGAACTTGCCGCCTGCGTGCAGCACCGTCAAGACGACCTCGAGGGCCGGCTTCTGGTACTTCTCGTGCAGATCGATGGGGATGCCACGGCCGTTGTCCTCGACGCTGACGCTGCCGTCCTTCTCCAACGTGACGACGATCTTGTCGCAGTGACCTGCGAGAGCTTCGTCGATCGAGTTGTCCACGACCTCGTAGACGAGGTGGTGCAAGCCGCGTTCGCCGGTGGAGCCGATGTACATCGCCGGGCGTTTGCGGACCGCTTCCAGGCCTTCTAAGACCTGGATGGAGCTGGCGCCGTATTCTGGTGGTTCGGACATGTGCATCCCATGGGCCTACGCTTGCCGGACTGCCGAGGCAGGCGGTGCGCTAGGCCTTACGCGCGCATACGCGCGCCCGCGTATAAGAGCGAATAGGCTCTGAGGCGGCCGGAAACGGCGATTTCAGGCTATTTCTTCCAGCTCGGGGTGTTGCGGCGGCTCTGCCGGCGTAGCGGGCGCAGGAGCCGTTTCCGTTGCTGGGGCTGTTTCCTCGGCCGTCTGGGGCGCGAAACTCTCCACACTGCGGGGGCGGTCGGCATCGGGATCGATGCCCACGAGCTTGGCCATGACCCGGCGGATCTGGTCTGGGGTCGCCGCATCCAGTCCGAAGTATTCCGGGAACGCCTGGGTGACCGTGAGGATCTTGGTGACCCCGTCCCGGCGGGTCTTGATGAGCCCCCGTTCCTTGAGTTCGGGGATGTGGTCGTAGACCTTGGTGCCGATCATGTCCTTCAGATCGGATTGCTTGATGGGTTGGTGGTAGGCGATGAGGGCCAGGGTCTTCAGGACCTTGGCGGGGATCTCCATGGGAGCGAACTTGGCCGCCGGCTCGGCGGCGGCGGTGCGGACCTGCATGGCCCACTTGGCGCCGGCCTTGCGGATCTCGAGCACGGTGTCGCGCTCGTCGTATGCCTTGGCCAAGGACTTGATGGCCTTCTCGATGGTGGGCTTGGTCAGCCCTTCGCTTTCTGCGATCTCTTCGATGCTGACGGCGCGCCCGGCGCTGAACAGGGCCGCCTCGACGACGTGTAGGGTGTTCATGGCATGGACTCCAGGTGGCCGCTCAAGCGGTCACCTCGATATCGGATTGGATCACCGCGGAGGCCTCTTCGAGCAAGGGTGTGATCCAGATCTCCCCGTAGGGGAAGTTCTCTTGCTGGATGTCGATCCGGCGGCTCTTGGCCAGGAACAAGACCGCATTGAAGGTCTGTACCAGGTCCATGACGTCCCGCTCGATCAGATCGGTGAATGCGATGGGGTGGCTGGGGTGGTCCAAGATGCGGTGCCAGGTCTCGGCGATCTCCGCTTCCAGGTCCTCCTTGTGCATCATGCCCCCGACCTTGCCGCGCATCTTGCGCTTCAGGCTCAGACGGGCTTGCAGTTTGGTTTGCTCCAGCTTCTTGCGCTGGGAGGCTTCCGTGTGGACCTCCTCGAAGGCCCCGATGAGTTCCATCAAGGTGACGCGGCGGTCACCCTTGTGGCGGATCTTCTCATCGATCGGGGCCTGGGGCAACGACTGGATGCGTTCCGTGAAGTCCCACTCGTCATCCGAGTAGGAGAAGTCGGGCATGTCGTCCCAGCCGAATTCCTCTTCGGCCTCGGGGACGAAGACGGCGCGGTCTGCGATCTCGTCCGATTGCAGTTTGAGGACCGTCCAGGCCATCAGGATGATGCGGCCAGCGGTCACCAGGTCGACGCCGTGCTCGCGGGCCTGTTGGAGGTAGAGTTCGGCGAACTTGCTCAGGTCCAGGTTCCACGGGTCCAGGTGTTCCTGGGTGACGAGTTCGAACGCGATGGCCAGGTCGCGGTGGAAGGCGTCGCGCATGCTGACGTGCTCGCCTTCATCGCTGCCTTGCACCATGGCGATGTATTCGCTGATGCGCTCGCCGGTGTCGTCGTGGTCGCTCATGGCCTTGTGCCAGAGCAAGTGACGCACCACGTTGATGGTGTGAAGATCGGTCTGCTTGGCCACCAGGGTCACAGGCCACCGTCCTGAAGCATCATTGCTTCACCTCGACAGTGACCATGTCCCGCAGGGTGTCATTGAGACCCTTGTCCCGGTCATCGTCGCCGCCAGGAGGGGTCTGGGGGCCGTCGTCGTCATCTCCGGTGGCGCCTTCGGGGACGTCCCGCAGTTGGTCAAGGTCGAAGTTGGCGATGATCTCGGAGAGGCCAGGCGTGGTCTGGGTGACTCCGTAGATGAAGCTGGCTTCCTTGAGGGTGATCTTACGCAGGCTCACCTGGATGAACTGGGCGAACTTGCTCTGTTGGCTCACCAGTTTGGCCAGCAGTTCCGAGTTGACCGCGTCCAGGTTCTGGTCCACCTCATCGAGGTAGTAGAACGGACTGGGCTCGTATTGCTGGATGGCGAAGATGAACGCCATGCTGGTCAGGGACTTCTCGCCGCCGGACAGGGCGTCGAGACGGGTGACGCGCTTGCCCATGGGCTGGGCCATGAGGATGAGGCCGCCTTCGAAGGGGTCCTCCTCGTTCTCCAGCTTCATGTACGCCTTGCCGCCGAGGCTCAGGCGGGCATAGACTTCTGCGAAGTTGTCGTTGACATGGGTGAAGACCTCCATGAGGGCGGTCTTCTTCTTTTTCTTGATCTCGTCGACGAGTTCGACCAGTTCGTTACGCTGGGATTCCAGGCGGTCGGTCTCGGACTGCAGGTCGCGCTGGCGGTTGGCCTGGGCTTCGAATTCGTCCAGGGCGCGCATATTGACGGCGCCGAGGCGATCGATCGCGGCTTCCTTGTTGCGCATCTCTTTCTTGAGTTCGTCGTACGGAGCGACGTCCTCATCGGGGGCGATCTCGACGGCGTGTTCGGCGAGTTCCACCATGGCCTCACCCAGTTGCTCTTCGAGGTTGGGGAGTTTGGATTTTGCATTGGCGATGAGCCCGTAGTGGGTCTCCATCCGGTCGGCGACCTTGTCCATCTTGGCCTTGATGTCGACCAATTGTTGGTACGCCTTGTCCTTCTTGTCCTGGAGGCCGCGCAGGCTCTTGGTGGCCTTGCGCTCCATCGCCATCAGGGCTTCCACTTCGGCCTGGGATTTCTTCATGGCCTCCGTGTAGCGCTTCAGGTCCTCTTCATGGCGGGCGCGGCCCTCGGTGACGTCCTCGATGCCCTTCTCGACCTCTTTGACACGGTCGTTGACAAGGGCCAATTGGGTGGCGGCGACGTCGCGGCGGTTCTCCGCCTTCAAGGTCTTCTCCGTCAGTTCACGGATGCTGATCTCTAGCGCTTCGGCGCGCTCCCGCAGGTCCTTGCGGCCACCCTTCAGGAGTAGCTTGCCCTTCTCTTCGCGGATCTTTTCCATCTCCGCGAGGCGGTCGGCGAGGGCCTTGCAGCGCTCTTCCAGGCCAATGACCGCTTCCGCGGCTTCAGCAGATTGGGTGCGGAGCTTCTCCACCTGGGTCAGTAGGTTCTGTTCTTTCTCCAGCAGGCGCGTGTGGCGCTTCTCGAGTTCCTTGATGCGTTCCTCGGCGGAATTGTCCCCGACCTCGCCGAGTTGGTCTTCCAACTCCGTGAGTTCACGGCGCACCCGGCTCAGGCCTTCCACGGCGGCGTCCTGTGCCATCTCCGCTTCTTGGATCTGGCCCAGTACTTCGTCCAAACGGCCACGGTCAGCATTGCTGAAGCCGGGTCCGCCGCTGCGCTTGTTGGAGCCGCCGATCATGGCGCCGCCGGCTTCGAACAAGCCGCCGTCCATGGTGACCATGCGGACGCCACCCATGAGGCGGCGGCCGGCGTCCATGTTGCGCACGACGAGGGTGTCCCCGAAAGCGTGCCAGAAGGCGTTCTGGAAGCGGGGGTTGAAGTCGATGAGGTCCAGCGCGAAGCCGAGGCAACCGTCCTGCTTGACCTTCATGAGGGCCTGGCCACGGGGGCGGCCGGGGACCATCTTGTTGAGGGGGAGCAACTTGGCCCGACCGGCCTTGCTGCGTTTGATCATCTCGATGCACGCTGCGGCTGCGGCGTCGTCTTCGACGATGATGGCGTTCATGTTGCCGCCGGCGGCGGTCTCCAAAGCAGTGCTGTACTGCTCGTCGACGCTGGCCAGTTCGGCGATGGTGCCGATGATGCCCTTGATGTCCCCTTGGTCGCGGGACTGGAGGATCATCTCGACGGCACGGCCCACGGCGCCGGTGGCGCGGGCGGCGGCCTCTTGCTGGGCTTGCAGTTCTGCGTACTCGCGCTGCAAGCGGCGGATCCGGTTCTCTAGGTCCTCTTGTTGTTGGGCGAACTCGGCTTGGGCTTTGCGCAGGTCGAAGCGACGGCGCTCCAGTTCCTTGCGTTGCTTGCCACTGCCTTGGGCGGTCTTCTGCAGTTCTTCCAGTCCCCAGGCAGCCTCTTCGCGGTCTTGCTTGACGGCCTTGAGTTCCTCGTCGCTGGTGGCCAGTTGCGCCTGTAGTGTGTCCCGGCGCTCAGTGATACGGTCCGCATCCAGGCGGGCCTGGTGCATCTCGGTGAGTTTGTCTTCGTGCTCTTGCTTGAGCTTGGAGAGCTCCCGATTGAGCTCCATGGCGCCCGACGTGGAGCG
>JBFGSX010000158.1:0-4913 GCA_041566495.1 Thermoplasmatota archaeon | reverse complement strand
TCAACCAGTTCGCGGCGGCGGACCGGGATCTCCTGCAAGGGGCATTGCAATACGTGGAGATGCAGGCCTACTTCGAGCGGGCCGTCGAGCACATGCTACCCTACACCCCGCGTCTTGTGCGCTGCGTGGACATCGGTCAAGCCAGGGCCATGGAGATCGACTTCCCTGAAGATCTCGCTGCGGCCCGCTCCAAGTTCGGCACTTAGTGGTACTCGTCCCCGAGCACCGCCGCAGCGCGGGCCTCGGGAGACCCATGGTGCACCCAGAACGCACGCACCTTGCCCGCGCAGGCAAGGCCATGCAATCCCAATAGCACCACGAGCGTCGTTTGGTGTTGGCCAAGGATGGTCCCGGCGAGCCAGATCATGAAGACCCAGTCCCGGTTGAACACGATGCCCTTCCCCGGGGTCGCATGGGCCGGCTTCGGGACCGTGCCGGTGTCCCGCAAGTGACTGCGCAAGTACAGCACGTCATTGTAGGCATTGAGGAAGCGCCATGTCAGCATCACCCCAAGGGTCAGCACTGCCAATGCGGCGACGGCGACATCGGGCAAAGGCGACCACCCGGGCCAGAATCCTGGGGCGTTGTGCAGTGCCGCGGCGACCGTGGCGATGATCAAACCGGTCTCCACGATGCGGTCGATGACCATGTCCAGGTACATGCCCCACGTGGAACCCATGCCCCGTAGGCGAGCCACTTGCCCATCGGCGTGATCCAGCAGCAAGCCCACGTGGACAAGCAACGCCCCGAGGACCAGTTGCATGCCCGAGCCCAGGGCGACCGCAGCCAAGCCGAGGAGGCTCACCAGCAAGGACAACAGGCTGACACCATTGGGGGTCAACCGCAGGGCGGCCAAGCCATGGGCCAATGGCAACGCCGTAGCGCTGTTGAGTGCCGCGAGCCAAAAGCGGCGACGCTGCAAGGGATCCTGCAAGCGCGCCTTCACACCGCCCATGCGCAGCACACCTTGCCGCCATCAAAGGGCCTATCGGTCGTGACCGGCGCGTTGAAGTCGGTCCCGACCTGAAGCTCTGCTGTGCCCGGCACACAAGGCGCGGATCCATCCCACCCAAGCGGGTTCCGTGGCCACAGCCGGCTGGGCAACAAGGTGGCCATCATCGTCGGGTCCCATGGCTTGGGCTCCGTGCTGGGCTACGCCGCCCTGTTGGCCATCGGGCGTTTCTACGCCCCCGGGGCCTATGGTGCCTACCTCTTCGCCCTGAGCGTGGTCGGCGTCTTCAGCACCCTCTTCCAATTGGGCTTCACCCAAGCCCACCAACGGGCCATCGCAAGGGGCCTTCCCGTACGGGACGCCCTCGGAGTGTACGGCCGCATCCGCTTCCTGCTGATGACCAGCATGCTGACGGCCATCAGCTTGGCCTTGTGGGTCTGGATCGGCCTCATGAAGCGGGGATTCACCGACGCCACCAGCCTCGACGTGGTCCTCATCCTTCTCGCCTCCAGTCTCATCGCCGGGAGTCGCAGCATCGCAACGGACACCTGGGTCGCCCAGGGCCGGGTCCATCGAGCCGAGTGGTGCAACGCCGTGGACAGTACCGTCTATGCTGGCACCGTCATCCTCGTCGGCCTGGGACTCGCCGCGGCATCCGGTCGCTGGGTGCCCTTGTCCGGCTTGGCAGAAGCCATCGCCACGTGGCTGTCCCTGCCCGCCGCGCCAAGCGCCCTCGTCTTGGGCCAGTACATCGCCATCGGGCACCTGTGCGGCAAGATCGCCGGCTTCACCCTGGCCGGGGTCTGGTGGCTCAAAGACCGCACCAAGGTCGGGCCATGGGACAACGCCATCGCCACCGACTACCGGCGCTTCGCCCTCCCCCTGGCACTCACCGCCGTCATCTCCCTCGTTCTCCAGCACACCGACGTATTGATGCTGGGTTACTTCTGGACCACCAGAGAAGTCGGCTGGTACGGGGCCGCCCAACGCCTGGCCAATGTGGCTCTGCTGGCCAATCTCGCCATCCGCTCGGTCCTGATGCCGTACTTCGCAAGCCTACTGGGCCGAGGTCAGGATGAGCGCGCCCTGCGGGCTTTCCGCCGGGTCGAACGCTTCCTGCTCCTGCTCGTCGTGCCCATTGCGGCCGCCATGATCATTTGGGCTCGCGAAGGCATCCACATCTTCGTGGGCGACAGCTTCTTGGGCGCCGTGCCAGCCCTGCAATGGCTGGCCGCCTGGACGCTCATCGCCGCCATGAACATGCCCGTGCGCGCCAAGCATATGGCCGCCGGACACACCAAGGTGCTCGTACGCGCCGTCGCCATCAACGCCAGCCTCAACGTCGTCCTGAACCTCATCCTCATCCCCCAATCCATCCTGGGCATCGAGCTGTTCGGCCTCGGCGTGGAAGGGGCTGCCATGGCCACCTTCATCAGCAGCACCGTCGCGTACCTCTACAACCGCAGCTTCGCCAGCAAGAGCCTCGGCATCCCCCTGGTGGACATCGACCAGCTCCGCATGCTCGGTGCAGGCCTGGTCCCATTGACCATCTGGCTGACCCTGCGCAACATGCTCCCGGCCACCGCCACGGACCGGGTCTGGGAACTAGCGGGCATCGGCTTTGTGGGTGGCGCCGCGTACCTCGCCGCCGTGTGGCTCGTCAAAGGCCTGCGCAAAGGCGACCTTGAGACCATCCTGCAAGCGCTGCGGCCCAAAGAACTGGCCAAGGAGGCACGCGGTCGTGGGTGAACAGACCCAAGAAGGAGGCCCCCGTGGCTCGGCTGTGAAGGTCTCCGTCGTCGTCACGGTCCACAACGAGGGCAAGAACATCCGGCACCTGCTGGACAGCCTCCTGCACCAAAGCCACCTTCACGAAGTCATCGTGGTCGACGCGGAGTCCACGGACCGCACCGTGGAGATCTGCCGACGCTACGAAGACCGCCTGCCCATCCGGATCATCGTGCAGCGCTGCAGCCGTGGCCTGGGCCGCAACCTCGGCGCTGCTGCCGCCACGGGCGACCTGTTGGCCTTCATCGACGGTGACTGCATCGCCAACGCGGAGTGGACCCGCGCCCTTGTGCTCGCCAATGCCGACGACCCAGAACGCATCGTCGCCGGCTTCAGCCAATTCATCGGTTTCTGGGCGTTCACCAAGCTGCACCGGGTGGAACTGCCCCATCGGGGCCAAGACACCACGTGGCCCAGTTGCAACCTCGCCTACCCCCGAGCATTGTTCCACCGTCTCGGCGGCTTCGACGCCAAACTGGTCACCGCAGAGGACATCGATCTCAACTTCCGCGCCATCGACGAAGGCGCCAGCATCGTCCACGCCCCCGACGCCATCGTGTACGCCCGGGCCCGGGACAGCATCAGCGGCTTCGCCCGCCAAGCCTACTGGAATGGCTTCGGGCGAAAGCAACTGACCCAGAAACACGGCCGCCTCTGGCACCAGTACCGCCTGGCTGACATGATCCGCTTGCAAGGGGGAAGCGCCTGGGGATTGCTGCGCATGGGCTGCGGTTTCATCGGATACGTGGATGCCAAACTCGGCCGCCGCCCGCCCCACTGACCCCCTCCCTTCAAAGCCCATGGCTGTCCTCGAGGGCTTGTGAAGGTCACCATCCTGATCCCCACCCTCAACGAAGAGGACGGCATCGGCGCCACCTTGGACAGCATCGACAAGAAGGCGTTCGCGCAACGGGGATGGGAAGTAGAGTTCCTCATCGTCGATGGTGACTCCCAAGACCGGACCCGCGCAGAGGCCGCCGAACGAGGCGCCAAAGTGGTCATCGAGAAGCGCCGCGGCTACGGCCGCGCCTACAAGACGGGCTTCCACGAATGCCGCTCCGACATCATCGTCACCGGTGACGCAGACGGCACATACCCCTTCGACCGCTGCCATGAATACATCGAGCAACTGCTCCTGCAAGACCTCGACTTCGTCACTTGCGACCGCTACGGCGAACTGCACGAGGGCGCCATGAGCCCCAAGCACCGCCTCGGCAACTTCATCCTCAGCTCCACGACCCGGGTGCTCTTCATGATCCGCCTGCGGGATAGCCAAAGCGGCATGTGGGTCATCCGCCGCAAGGCCCTGCGCAAGATCCCCTTCGACAGCCTCTCCGATGGCATGGCGTTCAGCCAAGAGATCAAGATCGAGGCGTTCAAGCGAGGCAACGTCCGCGCCAAGGAACTCCCCGCCAGCCTCCGCCCACGCATCGGGGAACCGGTCATCGAATCCTGGCGGGACGGCTTTGGCAACCTGGGCGCCCTTTGGCGCAAGCGCTTCCGCACCCGCTGGTGAGTTTCCCGCGGTCACGCCGGCGCCTAAGTATTCCTGGCACCGATGAAGGGTCATGAAAGGCATCGCTGTCCTACTGACCCTGTTACTCATCGCGACGTCAGCGCAAGCACAACTGGGGGGTGCAGGCACCCCCGACGTGGCCCTGCCCCCTGTTGGAGGTGAAGGAACGGGTACCTCCGAGACACCCATTTCGGATGCCACCGCCGCCGCCACGACGACCATCGAGAACGACACCATCAAAGCCAACGTGGAAGCCGAGGCACAAGCCGGCAACCACGTCGACTGGACCTTCGACCTGCCGCCTCGCGGCGACACCTGGCGCTTCCGCGGCCCGGACGGCGCCCGGGACGAAGTCCGTATCACCACCCACTGGCGCCTGGGTGCCGAATCCGAGCCCTGGCCCAAAGGCAGCACCCCCACCCTGCACCTGTTCGGGGACCGCCAGACCATCCACCGGGACGCTGACTCCGTCGGTGAATCCCACGCCACGTTCATCGTCACCCACGACGAACTGGTGCGGGGCAAAGCCACCGCTTGGACCCTGACCTTCCACTTGCACGACGGCATCGGTTGGACCAGTGGCTACGATGGCAACCGCTCCAGCGTCGCCACTCCGGCCCCCGGCACCTCCGCAGCCATCCACCAGACCCTCTGGGC
>JBFGSX010000157.1:0-4939 GCA_041566495.1 Thermoplasmatota archaeon | reverse complement strand
TTCAGGTCGGCCAGGCTCTGCCCCACGGCGGCGGAGTCTCCGGGCACCTCGAACTCGGCGATGAAGCCCTTCAGGTCGAAACGGTCCACCATGTCGCCTCGTCCGCGGTCCGGCAGCAATTTGATGCCGATGGTGGCGAAGTACAGGGCGGCGACGACCAGGCCGACGACGCCCACGAGGGTGAAAGAGAAGAAGCCGAACGGCTCCAGGCCGTACTCCGGCAGAAGGGCGTTGCCCAGCAGGTTGGTGCTGGTGCCGATGATGGTCAGGGTGCCGCCGAGCATGGCAAAGAACGACAATGGCATCAGGACCTTGGACGGGCTCTGGCCGGAGTCGCGGGCCATGCGAGAGGCCACTGGGATGAGCAGGGCCACGACGGGGGTGTTGTTGATGAAGCCAGAGACGGGGCCTGCCACTGCCCCCAGGCTGAGGATCTGGCGGCGGGGGCTCTTGCCCGCGAAGCTGGTCAGCCAGCCCGTGATGCTCTCGACGACGCCGGAGCGCTCCACGCCGGCACTCAAGACGAACATCGCCATGACGGCGATGGTCGCAGGGCTGGAGAACCCGGATAGCCCCTGCTCCGGGGTCAGGATGCCTCCGGAGAGGTCACTGCGGGGGATGAGCATCAGCAACGCCGCTGCCAGCATAGCGGTCAGTGGCACCGGCAGCACCTCCCGTAAGAACAGGAAGAGCACCAGGGCCACCAGCCCCAGTACGACGGTGATTTCCCATGCGCCCATGACCGTCCATGCAGGTAGGGGGTCATAAGGCGGAGCGGCCAAATACCCGGCTCAAATGGGACGTTCAAGGAGCAGATCCCGCACAGGCGGGATGGCGGTGCGGCACTTGGCCGGACGGCGACGCTCTACGTGGGCACAGCGTGGACAAGGCTCCGCGGAAGCGCTTATATGTGGGTCATCATCGCCGGCCATAGCAGGGTAGCCTATCGGCCGCCCACTGGAAGGTGAACGTTTGCAGTACACACGATTTGAGAAGGCCCGCATCGTCGGCGCTCGCGCGTTGCAGGTCTCCATGGGCGCCCCGCCGCTCATCGAGACTCCCGACGAGATGCGCGACCCCGTGTTGGTCGCGATGACAGAGTACGATGCGGACGCCATCCCCCTGACAGTCCAACGAACCAAGGTGAATCAATGAGCGATGAGATGATGCAATCCCAGATCAGCGGCGATGTCGAGCTGCTGGTCGCTGAGGACGAATACCTGCAATCCGGTGTCCACATCGGCACCCAGCACAAGACGGCCGACATGAAGCCGTTCATTTTCCGCGTCCGCAACGACGGCCTGTTCGTCCTGGACGTCGCGAAGACCGACGCCGGTATCCGCGAAGCCGCCAAGATGCTGGCCCAGTTCGACCCGAAGCGCGTGCTCTTCGTCAGCCAGCGCCAATACGGACAAACCCCGGTCAAGGAGACCGCCAAGCTCGTCGGCGCCAACGCCATCGCTGGCCGCTTCATGCCCGGCACCCTCACCAACCCCATCGTCCCCGGCTTCATGGAACCCGAGGTCCTGGTCGTCACTGACCCCCTCGGCGATGCCCAAGCCATGCGCGAAGCGATGAACATCAAGATCCCGATCATCGGTCTCTGCGACTCCAACAACGAGACGAAGGGTCTGAAGATGGCCATCCCCGCCAACAACAAGGGTCGCCGCAGCCTCGCTCTGGTCTACTGGCTCCTCGCTCGTGAGATCCTCATCGAACAAGGCAAGCTCGCCAACCGCGACGCCTTCGAGATGGAAGTCGACGACTTCGAAGCCAGCCTGTAAGGCCACTTTCCTCTTTTTTCTATTCTAAGGTCGGAGAAATCCCATGGAACTGAACCCAATCATTCCCGTGGTGTCCGCACTGGTCGCACTCGTTGCGGCGCTTGTGCTGGGTCGTGCTATCATGAAGCACGAACCCGGTACGGCCCGCATGATCGAGATCGCTGACGCAGTCAAGCAGGGCGCCATGGCGTACATGAACCGCCAGTACAAGACCATCGCTTACGTCGCCATCGGCATCATTGTCGTGTTCTTCGGTGTCTGGGCCACCCAGACCGGAGCCGACAAAGACCTCTGGCTCTGGACCACCATCGGCTTCGCAGTCGGTGCCGTGTTCTCCGGGCTGAGCGGTTACATCGGCATGAACATCGCTGTCCGCGCCAACGTCCGCGTCGCCAATGAAGCCCAGAAGGGCATCAAGGGCGCCCTGGCCATCGCTTTCCGCGGCGGCGCCGTCAGCGGTCTGGCCGTCGCCGGTCTCGCCCTTCTGGGTCTGAGCGGCTTCTACTACATCTTCGCTGAATTGTTCGGCTTCGAAGACCCCGTCGGCCCTCTGGTCGGCTACGCCTTCGGTGCCAGCCTGATCAGTCTCTTCGCCCGTGTCGGTGGCGGTATCTACACCAAGGCCGCCGACGTCGGTGCTGACCTGGTCGGTAAGGTCGAAGCCGGTATCCCCGAAGACGACCCCCGCAACCCCGCCGTGATCGCCGACAACGTCGGTGACAACGTCGGTGACTGCGCCGGTATGGGTGCTGACTTGTTCGAGACCTACGTCGTGACCGTCGTCGCGGCCATCTTCCTGGGCTTCCTGCTGCCTGGCGGTTCCTCCGCTGACAGCGCCATCACCACGCCCCTGATCACCTACCCGCTGTACCTCGGTGCCGCGGCCATCGTGGCCAGTCTGCTTGGTGTGTTCTTCGTTCGCCTCGGCAAGAACGGCAACATCATGACGGCGCTCTACAACGGTGTCTACGCCAGTATCCTCGTGTGCATCTTCGGCTTCTGGTACATCACCAACACGATGTTCAAGGACTTCGACTTCGGTGCCGCTGGCCTCACCGCCTTGGATGGCGAACCCATCACGGCCCTGGGCCTGATGGGTGCCGCGTTCATCGGCCTGATCGTCACGGTCCTGCTGATGTACATCACGGAGTACTACACTTCCACGAAGTTCCGCCCCGTCAAGACCGTCGCCAAGAGCAGCGAGACCGGCGCCGCCACGAACATCATCAGCGGCCTGGCCGTCGGCATGGAATCCACTTTCATGCCCGTCATCGTCATCGCCCTGGCCATGTTCGGCGCCTTCTGGTTCGCCGGCCTGTACGGCATCGGCATCGCCGCTGTCGCCATGCTCGGTATCACTGGCATGGTCGTCGCGATGGACACCTACGGTCCCATCACCGACAACGCCGGTGGTATCGCTGAGATGGCTGAACTGCCCGAGGAGACCCGCAAGAACACGGATGCCCTCGACGCTGTCGGTAACACCACCAAGGCCGTCACCAAGGGTTACGCTGTCGGCAGTGCCGCCCTCGCGGCCCTTGCGCTGTTCGCGGACTACGTGCACCGCCTCGACCCGACCACCATGCCTGCCCGCATGGGTGTCGAACTCGATTCGCACGGCGACATCCTGTTCCGCCTCAGCGACCCGATGGTCCTGATCGGTCTCATCATCGGTGCCATGCTGCCCTTCTTGTTCAGCAGCTTCCTGATGAACGCCGTCGGCCGCGCCGCCGGTGCCGTCATCGAAGAGGTCCGCCGTCAGTTCCGCGAGATCAAGGGCATCATGACCGGCGAAGGCAAGCCCGAGTACGGCACCTGCGTCGACATCGTCACCAAGGCGGCCCTGAAGGAAATGGTCGTCCCCGGCATCATCGCTGTGGTCGCCCCCCTCATCGTCGGTTTCCTGCTCGGCCCGCTGGCTCTCGGCGGTCTGCTGATCGGTGTGCTCGCTGGTGGTCTCATGCTCGCTCTGAGCATGGCCAACGGCGGCGGTGCCTGGGACAACGCCAAGAAGTTCGTCGAAGACGGCAACCACGGTGGCAAGGGCAGTGAAGCCCACGCCGCCGCCGTCGTCGGTGACACCGTCGGTGACCCCTACAAGGACACCGCCGGTCCGAGCATCAACGCGCTGATCAAGGTCATCAACACGGTGAGCCTGCTCTTCGCTGGTCTGATCGCCACCTCCGGTGGCATCCTGCTCGGCCTGTAAGGCGGACCCCTTTCGGGCTGGCGGTGTGAGCCGCTTCGCTCGGAGCCTCTTCCCTTTCTCCTCTTTTGTTCGCCGGGCCGCCTCAAGGTGCCCGCCGGAGGTCCATGCTGCCGGACCGTGATCACGCGTCATCCCGTGCGTGGGCGTCGCGCGGCCTTCAGCAAGATGTCGACCTCCTCGCCATCGTGGCTCGCGCGTGTGCCTAGATCGCACCTGCCAGGCACGCTCGCCAGGGCGCGGAGCGCTTCGCGGTCAGCTTGCCGCAAGCCGTCGACGGTGATCAACACCGACCGACCTGCGGCGGTGACGGCCACCTCGATGGGGCGGGCCGTGCGTGGACTGAGCAACAACAAGCGGGCGAAGGCCGTCATGAACGTCTCCGGTGCCGTGATGGCCCGGATGCCGCCGGTGCCGTGGACCACCATCTCGTGCCGCGTGAGGGATTCGATGCGCCGGGCCATGGCCTCGAGGCGCTCCTGGAGCAGCACGACGTACTGGGTCTCGTCGCCGGCCTCCGGCGGCTGCTGGGCTCGGAGCACGGCCCGTTCGGCTTGGATGTCTGCCGTGGCGTTCTCGTGGACCACGATGACGCCGTGTTCTCCGTCCTTCTCCCATCGCGTCAAGGACAGGCGGAACCACCGGTTCTCCCAGGGGCTGTGGCAATCATAGACGGTGTCGTAGCGTTCCCGTTCGCCATCCAGGATGGCCTGCAACGCCTTCGCGATGCGGCCCGAGGTCCGGTTGCCTTCATGGGCGGCCGACTGGCAGACCATGAGGTAGTTCGTGCCCAAGGTGTCGTCCAGCGTCTCCAATCCGTTCTCGACGCCGAACGCGACGTACGGTTCGTTGACCAAGACGATGGTGCCGGTCTCGTCGAGCACGAGCACTTCGTGCGGAAGTTGGTCGAAGGTCGCCCCCAACACGTCGAGGCTCGTGCTGGGTGCGC
>JBFGSX010000156.1:0-4943 GCA_041566495.1 Thermoplasmatota archaeon | reverse complement strand
CGATGGCACCCAGGTGACTGCCCATTGCCCCAACTCCGGGAGCATGCTAGGCATGAAAGAGCCCGGAAGCAAGGTGCAGGTGCTGCACGTCCCAGACCCCAAGCGCAAACTCAAGTGGACCCTTGAGATGATCCAAGTGGGCGAAGCGTGGGTCGGGGTCAACACCATGCGGCCCAACCGCATCGTCGAGTGGGCCATCGAGCAAGGCCAGGTGCCGGGCTTGGATGCCAACGGCGGCTTGCGCAGGGAAGTGAAGTACGGCACGAACAGCCGCATCGATCTGCTCATCGGAGACCATCACGTGGAGGTCAAGAACACGACCCTGGCACGCGGCCCGGGCGCCCTTGGCCTGCCCGAGGGGCTGGCACTATTTCCTGATGCAGTGACCGCTCGGGGGGCCAAGCATATGGATGAACTGGCTCGCGTCGTCCAGGATGGCCAAGAGGCCACCGTGGTGTTCTGTGTCAATCGTGCCGATTGCGACCGCTTCGCCGTCGCCCGGGATATCGACCCTGCTTACGCAGATGCGTTCGACCGCGCCCGAGATGCCGGCGTCCACATGGTGCCGCTCGGGGTCGAAGCGTCGCCCCTAGGCTGGCACGTGCGAGGCATCCTGCCGATGTGACGCCAATGCTTCGAGGTCGATGACCACTTGCTGGGCGTGGGACAAAGGATTCACCCGAGGGTAGACCTTGGCCACGCGCCCATCGGGATCGATGATGAACGTGCAGCGACGGGGCTCCACGACGCCTCGCCGTAGCAGCGGCGCCCTCCACGCACCATACAGGTCGTGGACTTCGTTCTGTTCATCGCTGAGCAATTCGAACGGTAGCGCGTGCTTGTCCCGGAACTTGCAGTGGTTGCCCGCATTGTCGCGACTGACGCCTACGATGGCTGCCCGGTGCAGAGCGATGGCTTCGAAGTAGGTCCTGAACCGCTTCGCTTCCAAGGTGCAACCGATGGTGTGGTCTTCCGGGGAGAAGTACAACACGACCCACTGGCCTCGAAGGTCAGACAAGGACACCACTCGTCCATCGGCGTTGGGGAGGCTGAAATCCGGTGCCAGTTCGCCCTCGCGGACGAGGGGGGTGGTCGCCCTACCATCGGCAGGCAGCTGGCGCGGGACTCGGACTTCCGACACGGACGGGTATGGACCATACCGGGGTGAAAGGGTTGTGCTCCACAGGGCCCGGCACCTTACGGCATCAGGTCTTTGGGACGGGCATCTTTCTTGCCCCAACTTCGTTGTGCCTTCAAGCGCTGCACGTCCTTCAACAACCGACCCGCGTGGGTCAACACGTTGGGCATGCCGTAGGAGCGGCGGATGATGCCATCCTCATCAATGAGGTATGTGCAGCGCCGGACCGCAGCCGGACGTCGGCCCAGCAACGTCGTGTGCCACGCGTCGTACAGATCATGCACCCTGCCTTCAGGATCGCTGAGGATGGGGAATTGGACCTGGTGCTTCTTTCGCCAATCCGCATGGGATGTGACGCTGCCCAGGCTGACGCCGACGACCACGGTGCCCAGCGCCGCGAGGCGATCGTGGGCATCCCGCAACCGCAAGATGTGCAGATTGTCCAGGCGGTTCGTGTCTCGCTTCAGGAAACACAGGATGATGGTCTTGCCAGAATGGTTGGACAGACGTTGGTCCTTGCCGTCGCTGTCTTTCAACACGAAGTCCGCCGCGGCGTCACCTGGCATCAGCACATGGGCCGATGCGGCCCACGCATGATAATCCATCCCCTCCCTTCGCGGGTCTAGTTCAGCTCAGCGAAGTCAGTCAGGAGCTCGGCGGCGTGCTCGGACGGCTTGACCTTGGGGTAATGCTTGACGACCTTGCCATCGATGACAAGGAAGGTCTCGCGGGCGATGCCCATGTAGGTGCGGCCGTACATGGATTTCTCCTTGTAGATGCCCCACTCGGCGAGGTCCTTCTCGTCCGCCACGAGCAGATCGAAGGGCAATTCGTACTTCGCGATGAACTTCTGGTGCTTGGCTTCGTTGTCCAGGCTCACACCGTAGACCTTGAGGCCGGCGGCCTTGTAGTCGCTCCAAGCATCCCGGATGCCGCACGCTTCCGTGGTGCAGCCAGGGGTGTCGTCCTTGGGGTAGAAGTACAACACGTACGGGTCCTTGGCGAGGTCTTTGGCGTCGACTTGTTCGCCGTTCTGGTCCTTCCAAGTGAATGCGAGCTGCTTGCCTTCCATGATACCTGGGGATTCGCCGGGGTACTTCACGGTTGGCGACGAAGCCACCCCAGATCTTGATGTGCTCACCATGCAGGAGCCAATAGACCAGGGTGGCCGCTGAGGCGATCATGACGAGCAGCACGAACGGGATGCTGAAGTCGTCGGCGCGCCCGGTCTTGAGTGTCCGGACCGCCTGGGGGACTAGGGCGAGCGTGAACAGGGTCGTGCCTAGCCAGATGAGCCATTCGCCGCCGCCGAGGTGCGCCACGGGCGAGCCACAGGTCCGTTGCACTTGAGGCCTCGCTCCTGCCGCCGTGCTTAAGGCCCGACCCACAGGTGGCGCCGCGTGGATGTTTCCGCACCTGGCCCCGCCCGCGCCGCTGATGGCGCCGGCCGCCGGTACCAATTGCATGTCTTCGTCTGCACGAGTGAGAGCGCCTGCGCCATCGATGGCCCTGCTGAGGCGATCCAGAAGCGCCTGAAGACCAAGCTGCGCGAGGCTGGCCTCAAGCACGACCTGCGGGTCAACAAGGCCGGTTGCCTGGGCCAATGTGGCCACGGCCCCATGCTGGTCATCTACCCCGAAGGGGTCTGGTACGCCCACCTCACCGAGGCGGACGCGGACCGCATCTGGGACGAGCACATCGTCGGCGGCAAGGTCGTCGAAGACCTGCAGTTCGTCACCGCTGACAAAGGCAGCAATGTGGTGCCCTTCGTCTCGGCAACGGATCGCACGCCGGACCTGACCAGTGCCTACTGGTCGCCGTGCTCCCGTTGCCCTCAGCGCTGAAGTGCGGAGCGCACAGCGTCCTTCTTCGGACCATCTTGCATGTAGTCGAGCGCCAGCTGGGCGTGCTCTCGTAGGCGGGGGGTCAGACGAGACTGCCAGGGTTGGTCATCCCGCATGGCCGCGATGAGGGCCTGCAGGTCCGCCAAGAAGAGCGGGATGTCCGTCCTGGGCATCGCTTGCTTGAGGCGTTCGCTCCAGCTGGTCACAGGCGCTCTCAGCCTGGTAGCACCTTCAGGGTTTCCGTGGAGACGGCGACCGCGTCCACTTCCGCGGGGGTCAGGGGGAACGGCTTGTACTCACCTGACCAGTACATGTCCAGTTCCAAGGTCAGCCTGGCAGGCTCCGAGCCATCGGCGATCCATTGGGCCACTTCTTGGCTGTTGATGCGGCCGATGTTGCCCGGGGGCATCGAGCTGCTCGCTCCGTCGAGGCCTTGGCCCATGGCGACGACCTGGACCCAGGAGCCCCGATTGACCATGGGGCGCTCGTCGGCGTTGAAGGCCCCCATGGCCGTGAAGCCACTGTAATGCAGGGGTTCGTTCCATGTGTCGGGGTCGTCGCCGTAGGTGGCGCGCAGATCCGCGCCGACGTTCCTGGCGGCCACGATCAGTTCTGCTTGACAAGCCCTTGCAGTTCCGGCTGGGTTCTGGCCGGCAACGGCGGCGGGGGCACACCAATCGTGGGCGGAGGTGCCGCGCAGCGCTTTCAACATCGTCGACAAGGGGTTGTTGTGCTCCCCGTGGTCTCCGGCGTGGGGATCGCCTGCGGTGCGCGGGTCGAGGTTGAGCTTGTGGTTGTGGTCTCCGAGTTCGTCCTCTTGCATGCCCAAGAGGTGAGCGTAGAAACGGTCCCAGATGGCGTGGCCCGGGTCGTCGTAGTACCCATCTCCATTGGCGTCGCGCCAGGGGAAGCCGGCGGCTTGCCATTGTCGCATGGCGTCGGCCATGGCGGTCTCCCCGGCGGCCTCGGCGGCTTGGATGATGAACGGAGCAAAGGGACCCACAAGACTGTCTGTGGTGGCGGCCCGCCAATTGGCCGCTTCCACTTCCTCAAAGGACATGGTGCCGTCGCTCAGGAATTGCTGGATGGCCCGGTCTTCGGATTGCACTCGATGCACAGGACCCCAGAGGCCCCGTTGGTCGCCGGCACGCCAGCCATAGGCCGGGCCGTTGTTCCAGTTGGCAAAGTAACCGGTGCTGGGGTTCTTGGCCCATGTGCCCATCTCACCCGTGTAGGCCTCGCCTTTCCATTCGTAGGCACTGCCGGCAGGGGTGGGCAACCGGTAATCGTAGCCCTCGGCCCGCAGTGGGATGTTGCCGGTGTGGATGTAGTACACGTCGTCGTGGTCCGCCACGTGGAAATTGAACGTGAACGGGAAGTCCGCAGCCATCTCGCGGAACTCCTCGGCACTGGTCGCCTTGGCCAATCCAAGCCAGATGAACGCCCCGACGAGCTCCTCGTTGCGGGTGGTCCAGCGCTTCGCCCAAGCCACGCCGGCGTCTTCGTTGATGGCGATGACCGCCATGCCATCCGCCCGGCACACTTCTTGCTCGTACGTCATCGGGGGTGCGACATTCGGGAATGCAGCCAGGTCGGCGGGTGCCGGGGCTGTCTCATGGATGACGGTGTGGCAGTCCATGGAGACGCTTTCCCCATCCCAATCATAGGAGCGGGCTCCAGTCAGGGTCAGTTCCACGATGTCGGTCATGTCTTCCATGCCACTGGTGGCTGACCAGGCGATGTCGTTGTTGCGGCCGATGACGATGCCCGGGGCGGTTGCGACGCCAATGCCGACGGCGTCGAAGCCGGCCCCATGCAAGCCCACTTGGTATGGGACTGGCGGCTTGTAGTAGCCCATCTGAGGCGCTCCCCACATGATGGGGTCGCCCGTGGTGGAATGGCTTGCATTGAGGAGGAACGCGTTGCTGCCCCAGTGGAAGCCTTCGAAGAGGCCGCGGCGG
>JBFGSX010000155.1:0-4981 GCA_041566495.1 Thermoplasmatota archaeon | reverse complement strand
AGACCGGCAAGGTCGTCGCCATCGACACGAAGGCCCGCAAGGTCACCGTCGAAGGCATCACCCACAAGAAGGCCGACGGCACTGACGTCGCTTTCCCCCTTGACGCCAGCAACTTGCTGATCACCAAGCTGAACCTCGAGGACAAGCCCAAGAAGGAGGCCTCCGAATGAGCAAGCACCTGAAGCGCCTGAACGCCCCGCGTTCCTGGGTCCTTCCCCGCAAGACCAACGTCTACACGACCAAGCCCCGCGCCGGTCCCCACGCCATCGCCCGCTCTATCCCTCTGAGCACGGTGCTGCGCGACTACCTGGGTCTGGCCGCTTCCGGCCGCGAAGCCCGCACCGCCATCGGCGGCGGCGATGTCCTCGTGGACGGCCGCGTCGTGAAGGACGCCAAGCTGGCTGTCGGTTTCATGGACGTCGTGAGCGTCCCCAAGCTGAAGCGCGCCAGACGCAGCTCAACCTGCACGACGGTCGCAACCTGCTCGTCAAGAAGGACGACTACAAGACCGGCGATGTCCTGCGCTTGGACCTGCCCGGCCAGAAGATCACCGGCCACTTCCCCCTCGCTGAGGGTGTCGAGGTCATGATCACGGCCGGCCAGCACGCGGGTGAAGTCGCTCCGGTCGCCAGCATCGAAGTGACCCGCAGTCACAAGGCGAACCTGATCCACCTGAAGAGTGGCGAGACCACCATCAGCACGATCAAGCCCTACGCCTTCCCGATCGGCGACAAGAAGAACATGCCCAAGGTGGAGGTGACGTCCATTGTCTGAGAACGTCATGACCAAGCCGTACATCGCCAAGGTCACCGTCAACATCGGTTGCGGCGAAGGCGGCGACAAGCTGGAGCGCGCCGAGAAGGTGCTCACCAAGCTGACCGGCGCCAAGCCTTCCCGTACCTTCGGCAAGATCAACAACCGCGAACTCGGTGTCCGCCCCGGCATGCCTATCGGCTGCAAGGTCACCCTGCGCGGCGAAGCGGCTGAGTCTTTCATCGGCCGCGCCCTCTACACCCGCCTCAACAAGGTGTTCTCGTACAGCTTCGACAACCAGGGCAACCTGCAGTTCGGCGTCGCTGACCACACCAACTTCGAGGGCGAGCGCTACGATCCTGACATCGGTGTCTTCGGCATGGATGTCGCGATCACGCTCCAGAAGCCTGGTCACCGCATCAAGCACCGCCGCCTCTTGGCGCGCAAGGTGCCCATGCGCCACCGGGTGACCCGCGAGGAAGCCATGGCTTTCCTCACGGAGAAATTCGAAATGGAGGTCATTTCATGACACTCTTGACCAAGGAACGCCAACACTACAAGGGCCGGATTGAAGGATGCCTACGCTGCGGCCGCAAACGCGGTCTCGTGCGCCGTTACAACCTTCGCCTGTGCCGCCAGTGTTTCCGCGATGGAGCCCGCGATCTCGGCTTCAAGAAGTACAACTGAGGTGATCTAAGATGCAAAACGACGCATTGGCAGACGCCCTCACCATCCTCCGCAACGCGGAGCGTGCGGGCAAGCAAGAAGCCACGGTCACCCCAGCTAGCAAGCTGATCGGCCGCGTGCTCAAGGTCATGCAAGACCAGGGCTACATCGGTCCCTTCGAATACGAAGACGACGGACGTGGCGGCCTCTACAAGGTCAGCCTGGTTGGGACCATCAACAACTGCGGGGTCATCAAGCCCCGCCACGCCATCAAGAAGGCGGATTTCGACCAATGGGAGAGCCGTTTCTTGCCTGCTCGTGACTTCGGGAGCCTGATCCTGAGCACGACGCACGGCGTGATCGACCAATACAAAGCAAAGGAGGTTGGCACTGGCGGGCGTCTGCTCGCCTACGTCTACTAGGTGATTATCATGCCAATTCTGCCTGAAATCACTCACGAGATCGACATCCCCGACGGCGTGACCGTCAATGTCGACCACGCGAACAACGAGAACCACACCGTCATCAAGGGCCCCAAGGGAACCCTCGAGCGCCGGTTCCGCTACCGTGGCGTCACTGTGAACGTCGCTGACGGGAAAGTCATCGTCCACAAGGACCTGCCCCGCCGGGAGCACAAGGCCATCTGCGGCACCTACGCCGCTCACATCCGCGCCATGCTCCACGGGGTCACTGAAGGCTGGACCTACAGCCTGAAGGTGGTCTACAACCACTTCCCGATCAAGGCCGCCGTGCAGGGTCAAACGTTCGTCATCGAGAACTTCCTCGGTGAACGCCACCCCCGCAAGGCCACGATCTACCCTGACGTCAAGGTGCAAATCAAGGGCGCCGACGTCACGGTGGAAGGCATCGACCGCGGACACGTCGGTCAGACCGCCGCCAACATCGAGAAGGCGACCCGCGTCAAGGGCCGCGATATCCGCGTGTTCCAAGACGGTATCTACATCACCAACAAGGGAGGCCAAGAATGAGCGCTGAAGAGGCCGCTAAGGCCACTACCGAAGCCGCGCCTGAGAAGGTCAAGGTCGTCGAGAAGGCCGTGCAGCCCAAGCAAAAGCCTGAGCTGGACGCCGAGACCATCGAGGCCCTCGAGATCCGCGCCCAGAAGAAGGCCAAGCAGCCCTACTTCCGCCGCCAAGAATGGTGGCGCTACAAGAAGTTGGGCGGCAAGAACGGCGGATGGCGCAAGCCCCGGGGTATCCACTCCAAGATGCGCCGTCACTTCAAGTACCGCCCCAATGTGGTCAGCATCGGCTACCGCGGCCCCGTCGCGGCCCGCGGTCTGCACCCCTCCGGCTTCCAAGAAGTCCTGGTGCACCGCCCCGCTGATCTGGCCAAGGTCGACCCCAAGATCCAGGCTGCCCGCGTGGGTGGCACGGTCGGTGGTCGCAAGGCTGAACAGATCGAGAAGGAAGCCGACAAGCTCGGTATCCGCATCCTGAACAGGAGGTCCTAGAATGGCCGATCTTCGCAACCAGAAGCGCCTAGCCGCTGAGGTCATGAAGTGCGGCCAGAGCCGTGTCCGCATCGACCCCGACCGTGGGGACGAAGTGGCCACCGCCGTGACGCGCGCGGATATCCGCAAGCTCGTCGCTGGCAAGGTCATCACCAAGGTCCAGAAGCAAGGTGTCAGCCGCGGCCGTGGTCGCAAGCTGGATGCCCAGAAAGCCAAGGGTCGCCGCGTCGGACCGGGTAGCCGCAAGGGTGCCAAGTTCGCTCGCCTGCCCCGCAAGCAGCGCTGGATGGCTCTCATCCGTGCCCTGCGCAACGAGCTCCGTGGCCTGCGCGCAAGCGAGGCCATCGACCGTCACACCTACCGCGAGTACTACATGCGTGCCAAGGGCGGACAATTCCGCAGCCGTGCCCACATGCTGGCCCACATGCGCACCGAAGGTTCCCTGAGTGAGGAGGTGTCGTCCTAATGGCCGCCAGCCCCCGCACCCGTGTGCCCATGCGCCGCCGCCGTGAAGGCAAGACCGACTACCGCAACCGCCTCGGACTCCTGAAGTCCGGCGAGACCCGCCTGGTCGTGCGCCGCACGAACGGCAACGTCATCGTGCAGTTCGTGGACTGGGAGACCGAAGGTGACCAAGTCAAGGCCACCGCAGTCGGCCAAGAGCTCAAGAAGCTCGGCTGGACCGGCTCCGCCAAGAACACCCCCGCAGCTTACTTGACCGGCCTCCTGGCCGGCAAGCGTGCCATCGCAGAAGGCATCGAAAGCGCCGTCTTCGACCTCGGTCGCCACGCCCCCGTGCCTGGCTCCAAGGTCTTCGCCGCCCTGAAGGGTGTCGTGGACGCTGGCGTCGACGTGCCCCACGGCGATGACATCTACCCTGCCGAGGAACGCCTGAACGGCGAATTCCTCGACCAACAGAAGGACTTCGAGGCCGTGCGGGCCGCCATCGGCGGTGCCAGCCCGGCTAACTCGGACAACGAGGAGGAAGATTAGAATGAGTGACGCACCTGCCGCCCCGTCGGGCGGCGCAGCACGCCCCCCCGGACGCGGCCCTCGTGGCGGCGCCGGTGGTCCTGGAGCCCGCCCTGGCGGTCCCGGTGGCCCTCGTGGCCCCGGTGGCCCTCGTGGTGCCGGCGGTCCTGGCGGTCCCCGTGGCCGCGGTGGACCCCGTGGTGGCCCCGGCCAACGCAAGCGCTTTGACAAGCCCGCCCCGCCGCCGTGGGAGCCCAAGACCCGTCTTGGCCGCATGGTGAAGAAGGGCGAGATCAAGAGCATGGGTGAGGCCATCAACTCTGGCCTTCCCCTCCGCGAACCCGAGATCGTCGACGCGCTCCTCCCCGAGCTCGAAGACGAAGTCCTGAACATCAACATGGTCCAGCGCATGACCGACTCCGGTCGCCGTGTCCGCTTCGCCATCACCGCTGTGACGGGCAACAAGGACGGTTTCGTCGGCCTTGGCCAAGCCAAGGGCAAGGAAGTCGGACCTACCATCCGCCGTGCCATCGACCGCGCCAAGATCAACATGATCGAAGTGCGCCGTGGCGCTGGCTCCTGGCAGTCCGGCGACGGCGCCCTCGCGACCAGCATCCCCTACAGGACGAACGGCAAGTGCGCCAGCACCGACGTCACCATCAAGCCCGCCCCGCAAGGGACCGGCCTGGTCGGTGGTAAGGTCGCCCGCAGTGTCCTCGGCCTTGCAGGTGTGCAGGACGCGTACGTCTTCACCCGCGGCCAGACCCGCACGACGACCAACAACGCCAAGGCGCTCTTCTCGGCGCTCGAGAACCTGAACACCGTCAAGATGACCGGTGCCCAGGCCGAGCGCACGATGTTCGTCGCTGGTGCCATGCTGGTCAGCAAGCGCGACGAGCAACCCGAAGTCGATGCTGAGGAGGCGACCTAAATGGCCTACGCTATCATCCGCCTGCGCGGCAAGCTGAACATCAAGCCCAAGATCAAGGACACCCTCCACTACCTCCGCCTGAACCCCGTGAACCACGCCGTTGTTCTCCCCGAGAACGAAACGACGAAGGGCATGCTGCAAGTGGCGAAGGACTACGTGACCTGGGGCGAGATCACCGCCGACGT